>JAYUSQ010000091.1:0-6921 GCA_043755595.1 Acidobacteriota bacterium
GAAGTCTCCGGCGGCGCCATCGAGAACTCCACGGTCGATATTGCACGCGAGTTCACCAATCTGATTGTGATGCAACGCGGCTATCAAGCCAATGCCCGCGTCATCACAACAGTGGACGAAATGAGTCAGGAAACGATCGGATTAAAACGATAACGGCAAATGGATCACACTTCAATTGAACCGGGTGAAATTCCGGGTGACCCCTCAAGCAGCATCAGCAGCATGACGGCTGCGTTGCAGCGAATCGTTGGGATCGCCGATGTGCCTTTGCCAATAGAAGTCGAGCTTGATCGCAAGGTACTGTCAGTGCGGGGGATTCTCGCTCTTAACGCCGGATCGGTTCTCAAGTTAAGTCGTTCGGCAGGAGAAAACATCGACATCCGCATCGGCGGCAGCCTCGTGGGATTCGGAGAGATTGTCATTCTCGAAGATTCCACCGGAGTGCGCATCACAGACTTCTGTGGAGAGGCGTAAAAGATTTGGCGGGAGGAAGACATATGAGTGCTGGAGATCCAATCGTGCGATGGTTGGCGGCTTTCGCCCTCCTGGCCCCAATCGCCTATTTCGCCCGGTGCAGCGGTACGGCGAAGAATTCGCGGCGCATGAAAAGTCATTGGCTTCGTCTGCGGAGGTCCTTACTCGCGAGCCCCGGGATTTTGAGGCATCGAGAATCGATCCGTCTTACACCCCAGCACAGCATGCACCTGATCGAATTCGAGTCGCGCCGACTACTCGTGGCCTGCCACCCAGGGGGGGCAACTCTTATCTCACCCGGTTTGGCGGAACTAACTCAAGGAAGGTCAGAGGCCGATGAAAACTCATCTATTGCGTGCTAGCATCCTTGGGACCGCCGCTGCAGGGTGCTTGCTGGGCGCGCCCGCAGTTTTGGCTGACCCGATCCCGGGGCTCGGGCAACCAATGCAGATCGCACTGATGCTTGGAGCACTCAGCTTGCTGCCGGCGATTATCATGTCGGTAACGCCATTTCTGCGTATTACCCTCGTACTGCATTTCTTGAGACAGGCGCTTGGGACGCAGACCACGCCGTCCAATCAAGCCCTCCTCGGGCTATCGCTATTCTTGACGGCTGTCGTAACCCAACCATTGACCGGGCAGCTAAACGAGAACTCCTGGGCTCCGTATCGGGCCGGGCGTAAGACCGCGGAACAAGCCGCTGGGGACGCAGTGGGTCCCCTCCGCACCTTCCTTCTGAAATTCGCGCGAGAAAAAGATATCTCGTTAATCCTCGAGATATCTAAAACCAAGCCCCCAAAGACGTCGGACGGACTGGATCTCCGCGTGCTGATTCCTGCATATATGCTCTCGGAGCTTCGGGCAGGATTTCAAATTGGGGCCGTGCTCTTCTTTCCTTTCCTGGTTGTCGACTTGATTGTCGCTTCAGTGACGCTGGCGGTCGGGATGGTCCAACTTCCGCCCGCCATGATTTCAGCTCCGTTCAAGATACTTCTGTTTGTTCTGGTGGATGGTTGGAATTTGGTGATCGGTTCATTGGTCAGGAGTTTTGGCTAAGCCGGCTATGAATACCCAAACGGTTATCGAGATAGTTCGCCAGGCCCTGATGACAGCGTTCTGGCTAGCCGCGCCAATCCTGGCTGTGGCCTTTGTGACTGGTATTTTGATCAGCCTAATCCAGATTGTGACCTCTATTCAGGATTCTGGCTTTTCGACTGTGCCGAGGCTCGCCATCCTCGTGGGTGCCTTGATTTTACTCTTGCCGTGGATGTGCATGAGGATGACTACCTACACTCAGGACGTTCTCGGTGGTCTAGATCGTTATGCACGTTGACCTGGAAACAGGGATGGGTCAGTTTGCCGCCGTGCTTACGCGGGTCAGTTCCGCGCTCGCCTTCGTACCTCTTCCTGGATTGCACCAATCGACGCTGGCGCCTCGGTCAGTGCTGGCGTTCGTCTTGGCGCTTATCCTGACTCCGGTAGCAATGACAAGACTCGCCCCCAGCGAGGTTCGAACTCTCGGCGACGCAATTTGGAATCTGCCGATTGAGGCTGCCATGGGGCTGGCAGCTGGTGTCGCGGTCGGTTGGTTGCTGGAGGGCTTTATCCTCGGCATGCAGCTCATCTCAATCCAAGCGGGCTACTCGTTTGCTTCCACCATCGATCCGGCTACCCAGGCTGACTCGGGGGTGCTTCTGGTGGCGGGGCAACTGGCGGCGGGTTTGCTATTTGTTACCTTCGGCTGGGAGCGCGAAGTACTTGCCGCGTTCGCGGCGAGCCTGGACCGTGCCCCGCCAGGTTCCTGGCAATTGCAGCCCGGGTTTGCCATGTTGGCCGCGCAGTGGACCGGAGCGGCCGTTGCGCTGGCACTCCGGCTGGCCTTTCCCGTGATGGCGTTCCTTCTGCTCTTGGATCTATCGCTTGCTCTCCTCGGGCGGACCCAGCCGCAGATGCCCCTCGTTAACCTGGCTCTACCGGTCAAAATGGGCGCCACGTTGGTGCTCTTAGCCCTGCAATCGAACGTGCTGCCAGGGATGCTCCAGCGGGCGACCATTTCTCTGGGAGCCTTGTTCGGCAGGTTCGGAATAACCGGGTAGGCTCTCCAGGATGGCTGACCCTCAGAAGTCTGAGCAACCTACACAGAAGAAGCTAAACGAAGCCAAAGAGCAAGGGCGCTTCCCCGTCAGCCGGGAATTGGTGGCTGGCGCCCAGTTCTCGCTTTTCGTGTGGCTCCTCATTCGCAACTCAAGCGAGTGGATGTCCGCACTCGAACACACCATGCGCCGGCTGCTTGAGGCGGCCTTTGATGCGCCCAACACGTTTAGCGAGGTGCAAGGCCTAGTGGCTGCTTTGGCAATCCCGTTGCTCTGGCCGGCACTCAAGACCGGGGCTTGGTTGGTGGCCGGAAGCCTGACGCTCCATTTGGCCTCATCCGGTTTCGGACTAGCCCCTTCCAAGCTAGCTCCTGATCTCACTCGGCTCAATGGTCTTGGGCGGCTCGCGCAATTGCCAAAGCAAAATATCGCCCAAGCCTTGCAAGCATTGGTCGCTTTGCCTCTGTTTGCCTACCTTTGCTTTGTTCTCCTGGCCGAACATGCTTCTGAGTTTCAGCGACTCTCGGCAACCGGGGTTCGCGCGTCGGCAGCCATCGTTGCTTCTGTCCTCGGCGAAGTACTGTGGTACGGCGCTACGCTCCTATTGCTCATCGGCCTCGTGGACTATTACCGTCAGCGGAGCAAGTGGAGCGGTGAAATGAAAATGACCAAGCAGGAAGTCCAAGACGAACACAAGGAATCGGAAGGGAACCCGCAGATCAAGGCCCGTGTCAGGCGGCTCATGCGCGAGCGGTCGCGTCGCCGGATGATGAAGGACGTTGAAACGGCAACGGCGGTCGTCGTCAACCCTACCCATTTCGCCGTGGCGCTCCGATACGACGCCGGGGAAATGCCGGCCCCGAAAGTCGTTGCAAAAGGCAAGAACTTCTTAGCAGCCCGCATTCGGGAACGGGCTATCAAGAACCAGGTTCCAATTGTTGAGAACGCCCCGCTTGCCAGAGCACTCTACCAATCAGCCGAAATCGGCCAGGAAATCCCAGCGCCCTTGTTTCGCGCCGTAGCCGAGGTCCTTGCGTATATCTATCGGGTAATGCATCAGCGACCGGTTCGCGGACGGTAAATTCGCACGCCGCCCGGTTGGCCACTCAGCTGCCTAACATTAGGACGGTCCGAAGTTTCCCAAGATGCCCGAATCCCTGTCTCAATCTCACACCGCTTCACCGACCCTGAGCGCTGCCCCGATGGGTCCAGTGGGCCTCATCCAAAACCTTGGCGCGGTGCCCTGGCCCGATCTCGCCGTACCGATCGCCGTACTCTCGATCGTGTTGACGATGATCATGCCGCTGCCGGCCATCGTGCTCGACGCACTGATCGCCGTGAACATCACCCTATCGGTCATGGTCCTCGTCATCGGAATGTACATCACGCGCCCCGTTGAATTCAGCGTATATCCAACGACGCTCCTGCTCATGACGCTTTTCCGTCTTGCACTCAATATCAGTTCCTCGCGCTTGATCCTGCTTCAAGGCAATCTGGGGACAGCCGCCGCGGGTCATGTCATTGAGGCGTTTGGCAACTTCGTGGTGGGTGGCAATTACGTCATCGGAGCCGTCATCTTTCTCGTGCTGACGGCGATCCAGTATGTCGTCATCAATCACGGCGCCGTAAGAATTTCCGAGGTCACAGCCCGCTTTACGCTCGATGCTCTACCTGGGAAACAAATGTCAATCGATTCGGACCTCAACGCAGGCCTCATCGATGAATCGGAAGCGCGGTCAAGGCGAAAGGGACTGGCTGCGGAAGCAGAATTCTACGGCGCCATGGACGGAGCATCACGTTTCACGCAGCGCGATGCCATCGCCAGCATTCTCATTACGGGCATCAACATCGTCGCAGGCTTCCTTGTCGGAGTCTTTCAATTTGGAATGGAATTCAAGCGAGCCCTAACCACCTACACTGTACTGACAATCGGCGACGGTTTGGTTACAGTCATTCCTGCCCTGATGATCTCGATTTCCGGGGGCTTGATCGTTACGCGTGCCAGTTCGGAATCCAAACTGGGACGCGAGTTCCAAAAGCAAGTCCTCGGCGCTCCTCAGCCACTGATGCTGGCGGCTGGCGTCGTCACACTATTGGCGACATTTCCCGGGCTGCCAGCGATCCCATTCCTGGCGTTGGGCGCTGGCCTCGCCGCAGTGGCGCAGCAATTGCGACGGAAGGTTGCCGCCGTCGATACTTTGGCGAACGCTCGCGCCGCCGAGCCACAGAAAGAGAACATCGAAACCGTAATGCGGGTTGAGCCTCTCTCGCTCGAAGTCGGACTCGGCTTGGTCAAGCTGGTCGAAGGCGGAGCCCAGTCGCCGTTGCTCCGGCGTATTACAGGAATCCGGAAGCAAGTAGCGGCTGAACTGGGGTTTGTGATGCCGCCGGTTCGACTTACCGACAACCTGAATCTTGGGGCTGGGGAGTATCAGCTATTGCTGAAGGGGGTCGAGATCGCCCGCTACGAGATCAAGCCCGGCAGCGAACTCGCCATTTTCGCGGGTTCCGGGGCCGCGCCGCCACTTGAGGGTGTAAAAACCGAAGAACCCGCGTTCGGACTGCCGGCCTACTGGATTCCCGCCGGATCCGGCGACCGCGCCAGAGCAGGCGGGTACACGGTTGTAGATCAAGTAAGCGTTGTGGGCACTCATATGGCTGAGCTGACTCGTCGACATTGTTGGGAACTGTTTTCTCGCCAGGACGTTAAGCGCCTGTTAGACCGGGTCTCCGAGGAAAATTCCAAAGTCGTCGAAGATTTGGTGCCCAAATTGCTTTCACTCGCATTAGTGCAGAGGGTACTCCAAAATCTATTGCGAGAGCGGGTTTCTATTCGGGACTCAGTTTCCATTCTGGAAGCCCTCGGCGAAGCGTCCCAAGTGACAAAAAATCCGATATTGCTGACGGAGTTCGTGCGGCAGGCAATTCGTCGCACTGTGGCTCGACCGCATTTGAACGCTGCCGGCCAAATGGCCGCTTATCTCTTGGATCCTGCGCTTGAACAAGCCCTCGAATCGGCGCTCGAACATGGCGAGAACGGTTCCCAGATCAATCTGGCGCCGAATCGAATCCGCGAATTGGTTGATCGTATGGGCCGCGTCATTGGCCCCGCAGAGTCTGGCGCGGTTCTGCTTACCAGTTCTCCGTTGCGTTACTTCATTCGGCAATTGGTTGAACCCTCGCTTCGCAATCTTTCGGTGCTGGCGCACGCCGAAGTGCCCCCGGGTATAAAGGTTCTATCAATGGGAGTGGTCCAGTGATCTTCGGGTCAGGCTCGTGCGGCTCGCACCGGCCGTGCTGTGAAAGAAAGGTGAACGTCAGTGCGTCTTAAATCTTATTTTGCCGATACGGTCGAGGCAGCTATGAGTCTGGCTGGCCGAGAGCTTGGCGACGATGCGTTGCTGGTCTATTCGAGGGAAGCAGCTGTTGAGGCTAAGTATCTCGGTAGTTATGAGGTTGTTTTTGCGATCGATGCCAAGGAAGCCGCGACCGATGGCGCCTTATCTCCCTCGACGCCAGTCAACGACGTGGGCAGCACCAAGGCGCCTCCGCCAGCCGGCAACGACCAAGTTGGGTGGGCTTCATCGGCGTTGGCCGATCTCAGAAACGAGATCGGGAACCTCCGCCAGGATGTAGCGCTACATCGCCGCCGTATGGAAGATCTTCTGACGGCAACCGACCGTCGGGCTTGGCGTATGTTGGCCGATTGGGGAGAGGAGCCGGAATTGCTGCCGGGGGTTTCGCTGGCCGGCCGTCTCCTGCAATCAGACATGGACCCCGAGCATGTCCTCGATGTTATCGAATGCACTCGGGATGCGGTCCGGTCTGACGCCGGGGGCAGCGATGACGGAGGCGGGGTCTGGAAGCGGCTTCTCGAACGGGAATTGATCGACCGGCGGCGGTGCGACTCGCGGCTTGATTCGTACGGAAAGAGTGCGGCAATCGTCCTAATCGGGCCACCGGGAGCTGGCAGGACTACGGTAGCGATGCAGTTGGCGGCACACGCTTCAAGCCGGGGTTTGGATCCCAGGTTGATCGCCTTTGAGCCTGGGCGTCTGACGGCGTCCCAAGCCCTTCGCTCCTACGCCGGCGTGTTGGGTGCGAAGTTTGACCTGACTCGGCGGGCCGAACACCTTAACAAGTTGTTCGCCGATCGCCCAGCCGGACTCACCATTATCGATGGTCCCGGACTCGGCCCATTGTCAGATGACGGGACGACGCAGCTCACCGCACTTTGCAGCCAGCAACGAGCGTTCGAAACCTGGCTGGTGCTCCCGGCAACGCTACGAGCATCCGACCTCCACTTGCTGATCAGGCGCTTTTCAGTTTATGCGCCCTCGCGACTCATTTTTAC
>JAYUSQ010000092.1:0-6896 GCA_043755595.1 Acidobacteriota bacterium
GATTTAGCGTTCAAATCGTTTTCGGCCTAAAATCACGCCATCCTATTGAAGGGACAGTATTTATAGCTTGTCGTAAAGTACTTTACCGGACACTAGTGACATGCACCCACGCGCCAGCGTCCGCCGCCTTAGCGGCTTCTCCCCAATGGCCTAGCGTAGAGGAACTGGTCAGCGGTCCGCCTGTCGGGGCGTTGGTTCTAGATTGAGTGAACAGTATCGATTCTAGCTGCAACCCATTAGGCCCCCAAAAAAAGCGTTGACAGTTTAGTGTACTATCTGTCATAGTACACACGTGATCCCATTCCGGCTGACCTTCCAGCCCGGCTCCTCGCTCTATGAGCAGGTGGTGTACGCCGCCAAAAAGGCGTTGGTCGCCGGGCAAATGCGCCCAGGCGATGCTTTCCCGTCGGTGCGCGTTCTTAGCCGCGAACTCAAAATCAATCCGAACACGGCCCATAAGGTAGTCGCACAGCTCGTGCAGGAGGGGCTGCTGGAAGTCTTGCCGGGGCAGGGCACGATCATCGCGCGGAGGGCCGCCACAACCAGCGCGGAACGCACGGCGTTGCTCGGAGGCACGTTGGAGGAACTGGTGGTGGAGGCCCGGAAGTTTGGGCTGACTCTTGACGAAGTGCGCGCCGCGCTCGAATCGCAGTGGCGGCGTCTAGGGGGTAAGTCATGAATTACGCGATTCGTGTCCGCGATCTCACCAAACGTTTCGGATCAATGACGGCGGTCGATCGTTGTTCGCTCGAAGTCAAATCCGTGAGCGTCTATGCGTTGATCGGCTCCAACGGAGCCGGTAAGTCGACGCTCATCCGGATGCTGCTGAATATCATCGAACCGACATCGGGAGAGGCAGACGTGCTCGGACTCAACTGCCGGACCTTGTCGGGCGACGGCTTCCGCCGCATCGCCTACGTTGCCGAGGATCAGGAACAGCCGGATTGGATGACCATCCGCCAGTTACTCGAATACTGCCGGCCCTTCTACCCGGATTGGGACCAAGCGCTTGCCGCTGAGCTGGTCAAGCAGTTCGCGCTGCCGCTCGATCGAAAGTTGAAGCATCTGTCGCGCGGCATGCGCATGAAGGCGGTGCTGGTTTCGTCGCTGGCCTATCGTCCAAAATTGATCGTGCTGGATGAGCCATTCGGCGGCCTGGATCCGCTGGTGCGCGACGAATTTGTCGAAAGCCTCATTGACCGCGCGCCCGAAACCACGATCCTAATTTCGTCGCACGATCTTGGCGAGATCGAAACGTTCGCCACGCACATCGGTTTCATGGAGGATGGCCGGTTGGCGTTCTCCGAAGAGTTGTCAACACTGGCCGCGCGGATGAGGGAAGTAGAGGTGACGTTCGCCGCGCCGCCTACTCTGCCCTCGCCCTGGCCTGCCGGCTGGCTCAACCCGCAGTTATCCGGCGTCGTGTTGCGCTTTGTCGAAACCGCCTATGATCCCTCGCGGTCCGGTACGGCCATCGCTGAGCGGTTAAACGGCGTCGGCAATCTCGACTTTCGGGCCTTACCGCTGAGGGCGATGTTTCTGGCCATCGCGCGTGCGGCGCGTGACCGCCAGGCGTAGAAGGAAAAAGCAATGGAACAGGTTCTCCACATCCTGAAGAAAGACGTGAGGCGGCTCCGGTGGGAGATCCTGGCTTCGCTCCTATTGACCGGCTTGCTGGCGTGGTTGAGTGGCGACAATCGACTGGTAGTTCCCGTCACCAAACGCGATTTCATGTTGTCGGGAATGAGAAATACGTTGCTGCCGCTCACCGTCGGCTCCTGGTGGTTTCTCATAGTCTCGCTCATACACGAAGAAGCGATCCCGGGGGCCCTGCAATTTTGGCTGACGCGGCCTTACCGGCGTGGCGCGCTGCTCGGCGCCAAGCTACTCTTCATCGCGCTCTTCGTGAACTTACCGGCTTTCATCGCGGATCTGGCGGTGTTTCTTCGCGCAGGCGTTCCGCTTGCCGGACAACTTGCGCCGCTGCTTTGGAAGCAGCTTCTTTTCTCGGGCCTTTTCCTGCTGCCGGCCGCAGGGCTGGCGGCGATCACCTCCGGCTTGGCGCAGACAGTGCTCGGTGTACTCGGGCTCCTCTTGTGGAACAGCCTGCTCTCGCTGGTTCCAGGGACGGGAGCGACTCTCGGAGGCGGACTCCATTGGTGGACGATGACGTTCCAACTCGCGCTGCTGTTCGTGGCCGGGATTCTTTTGCTCTACTGGCAATATTTTCGGAGGAAGACCGATTGGTCGCGCGGGCTGGTGCTAGCCCTCAACGTGGGAATCGTGACGATCGCATGGGCCTTGCCGTTGGGGCTGGTCTTTTCCTGGCAGCAGCGGCTGGTTCACCAGCCCGGCGCCGGCGCGCCTTACTCGATCCAACCGGCGTTGGAACGTGGACGGTTGAGCCCCGAACCGGGGATGAGGCCTAGTGCGTCGACCGCCCAAATCGCGATTCCGGTCGAACACACCCTGCCCTCCGGTCTCGAGATGCTGGCGGATGGCGTTGAGGCGTCCGCCAACACACTAGACGGAAAGCCGGTCGCGTGGGGCGAAGCCGTTGCGGGATGGATGGAGCGCGAGGGCAAACCGTGGATCGTTCTTTCGCTTCCCCGCGCTGAGTTCAACCGGATTCGTGGCATCGCCCTTCGAATCGACGTCAAAATCTACGCGACACTCTTCAGGCAATTGCGAAGGACGTCAATGCGTTTTGGATCGGAGCCGCAAGCGATCGAACAGTTTGGCGTCTGCGGCTCGCGCGAATCCGGCTCGTCGATTTATGCCTGGTGCAGGACCGCGTTTAGCCCGCTTCAGTGGACGCGTATGACTTTGCACAGCCCTGCATCGGGCGAGTGGGGACCGCCGATCACGATGAGCGGGGCAAGCTACGCACCGTTCCATTGGGACGCTGGCGTCAGTCCATTGACTGGGATATTGTCGAGGGCGGAACTCATTTCGCGCCGTCTGCCTGGATCGGAGAACGGCTGGGATCCCGCGTTATTGGGCTCGACCGAAATCCATCTAACCGCCGCTGAACCACTCGATCATCCGATCGGAACCTTGCGCTTCGACAACATCCGCCTGGAGGATTTCGAAGTGATCGAGCCGCGCTGAAAACTAGCTCGTACCCAGGCGGTGCGCCGCCACCCACTTGGCGGTGGAACTCATCAGGTTGAGATGTCCGACCATCGCCTTGCGAATGCTCATCTTCGACACGCCGAACTGTCGCGCTTCGAGCGGCATCGCAATTTCCTCGACTCGGCATCCGGTAAGGATCGCCTTCACCATGATCTCCGTCACGGCGGCGAATCCGTCGTTATGGAACGTGATGTTATTGAGGCGTGATTTTCGGTAAGCGCGAAACAGGCACGTGTAGGTATGGATGCGCGCGCCCACCATTACCCGATAGACCCGTGACGCACCCTTGCTAAGGCCCACCCGAAACTTGCTGGCGTCCGCTCGCCGGTTGTCAGGATGCCAGGGCGATGCCGTCACCACATCGGCGCCGCGTTCTATCCGCGCGACGAACTCCGGGAGCTTTTCCGGTGGATAGGTACAGTCGCTGTCGATCGTACACACAATCTCGCCTTTGGCTTCCGCCAATCCCGTGCGCAAAGCCGCGCCGAGACCGCGATTCCGGTCGTGGTGAATCACGCGGAGCCAAGGCAAACTGGCGGCAGCGCTGTCGAGAAGCGCCCCCGTGCCGTCATGGCTTCCATCGTTCACCGCAATCACTTCCCAATCGGTTTCACGGCAAGCCAGGACGCTTTTCAGCCGTGTGAACAGGCTGTCGAGGCCTTCGGCCTCGTTCCAGCAAGGAACAAGCACACTAACTTTCATTGAGGAGTGGTCCGCCTACAGCCGGACCGCCTCGTTTGAACTTAGTGGGCAATCCTCGCTGTTGTAGCAACTGTAATTGGAGCAGACGTAGTTTGGGTAGTCCCGAAATGTGTTCTCTAGTACTATTGAAAAGCCCCCGGCCTGTGGATGGGCCGGAGGCTTCGGAATCGCCGGGTTGAGTTAGCGGAGTTTACGCCCAGAGATCGTGGATGGGCCCGTACAGGTCGTTGTTAGACTCCGGTACGTAGTAGAAGCCGCGCCCGAACGGGTCGTCGTACCGCACGCTGGTCCAGTCGATGCCCAGCGCCGAGTAGATCGTAGCTTCGATATCCTCTGCGCGGATATCGCGATCGCGCGACCAGCCGAAGTCCGTCGTCCCCTGGCCGGAAGCGTCGGTTGAACCCAGCGTGCGGCCGCCCGTGACGCCAGCCCCCGCGAAGGCGGCGAACTGCTGGATGTAGTGGTCACGCCCGTCGGTCGCGGTCAAGGAGCCCGGAGTTCGGCCAAACTCCCCCATGATCACGATCAGTGTTTCGTCATAGGTCCCATTGGCCTTGAGATCGTCGATCAGCGCCGACACGCCATCGTCCAGTTGTTTAGCCAGCGGCGGCAGTGCGGTGTAGATATTCGTGTGGTGATCCCAACCACCCAGCGTGATCATGATGTAACGCGTGCCGCCACGCGCACCCAGGACCTTAGCCGCGTTCAGACAGGCGTTGCCAAATCCCGAAGGCCCATACTTGGCGGCTTCGGCGGTGGTGAACCGGAACGCCTGATCCACCGCCGGGTTGAACATCATCGCTTTACCCGCCTGATAGAAGCCGTCGTAGCCAGCCATTTCACTGCCATACGGACTGACCGCCGCATTGCGCAAGGGCTGATCGAGCTTCTGCAGGAAGTCGTACTTTGAGTTGAAGCGCGTGTCGCCGTCGGTGTTTCTCGTGTCCGGAAGTCCGGCGACGGCAGGTGTGATCTTCAACGGCCCGTAGGCTGCCGGCAAATAGCCCGATCCCACGGCTGCGCCGGAGTTGAGGGCTAGGAAAGTGGGGAACACTTGCCCAGGCACACGGTCTTTCTCCTTTTCAACTGCGACAATCGCTCCGATGTTCGGCGCAATATCGCCCAATGCTGCGGCGGGCGAACGGCCAATCTGCGCCCAGGACTGCGCCAGATTATGCTGCAAGGCCCAGGAACGGACCGAACGCGCGATGGCGAATTCGCCGAGTTTGTTGCCGATCTTCGGCATGATGCCCGCCGGCCAAACGATACCTTTGATCGTATCCGGCTTCAGAATGTCGAGCGGCGTGTCCACCGTCTTCTTGAAATCGAACGTGTCGATGTGGCTCGGCGCGCCAGTCAGCAAGATGAAGACGACGTTCTTCGCCTTGTCGATCGTCTTGCCGCCCTGTCGCGTCACCTGTTGACCGAAAGCCGGGCGATCCAGTAGCACGGAGCCCGTGACGCCCGCGCCCGCCAGTTGAAAGAAGCCTCGCCGCGTGAAGAAAGGCCGCATCGCCCCGTGCCGGTGAAGATGCGGGCGGCGCTCAAGTTCGCGTTGGAATTGTTTTTCGTTTTGCATGATGATGGCCTGCTCGCTTTCTTAGTAGTTGTAGACGAAGTCGACCTTGTTATAGAGCGCCCATAGCAAATCTTCCGCCTGAGCCTGCCTGGTAGCGGCGGTGGTGGCGCGGGAAAAAGCGGACGTGGCCGTGAGTAGTTCCTCTTCGGTGGCGGGCCGGTTCAGGACGGTGAGAAACATCTCGTTCACCAGCAGGTTGTTGCTGATGGCCGTGTACTTGGTCAACAACTGGCGCGCCAGACTCGCCGCATCGCCGGTTCCCGAAGCCCGCGTCCTGGTATGCACGAATGCGTCGTTCATCAGATTGAGCGCTTGTAGCACCGAGCCATCCAAACGCCGCTCTTCTTCAATACGATTGCCGCGCAGGAAGCTGTCGAGGAACGACCCCAACGGCTCAGCCGGGATGCGGAACGTATCCGGTAGTTGCATGGCCCACGGTAACCGCCCGCCCAGGCTCGGGACGTTTAATTGCGTGTTCGCGATATTGCTGGTTTGCACGATCGTATCCATCACCTCTTCGCCCCACAGGCGCCGCACGAACTTGCGCGCAAACAGTTTTTCGTACTCCGGCTTCCAGGTCCCTTCATATCGCGACGAAAGCTGGTAGGCATCCGAGGTCGCGATCTTGCGCATCAGATCCTTGAGGTCAAACCCGTTGTCGGCGAAATCCTTAGCCAGTGCGTTGAGCAGCGCAGGATTGGTGGGCTGAATCGTCCAAGGCTCCGCAGGAGGGTTGTCCGGATCCAGCCGCATCAGATCGAATTGATTGGCCGGTTCGACAATCCCGCGCACGAAAAACTGTTTCCAGATGTAGTTGACGGCGGCGCGTGAAAACTGAATGTCGGCGGTCAGCAGGCGGGCCAAAGCCACGCGATAGTTCTCGCCAGGATTGGGCTTGCCGCCATTGGCGAAGGGATACTCAGGCGACACGTTGCGAATAGACCCGAGCGGCTGGCGCTGCGGCCGGTTGCCAGTGAGCGTGTTCAGCGGATAGTCGACCCGGAACGTCGTGTTGTCTTCGATCGCGTAGTAGTAAGGATTCGCCGGCGGATTCACCACCACGCGCCGGTGATTGGTGCGAGAGAAGAATGCGGCCAATTGCCACGATTTCAGACGGGTTTCGCGCCGGCCCCAAACGCTGAGCGGATCCAAGTGCCCGCGGCCGTCGTGACACAACACGCAATTCTCGTGAGCGATGCCAAGGAATTTCTCCGACGTGTTAGCCGCCAGTTGATCGAAGATGTCCTGCCCAGTGCGAGGGCCCCCGGTCACGAAGCCACCCAGCACGAAACCGAGCTTGCCATCTTCGTAGCTGTTGCCGCCCGCCGCCGAAATCAACTCGGTAGCAATCACGTTGTAACGTTTGTTGGCCGTCAGCGACTCTTTCAAGTACTTGTAGAACGCATCGCGCCCTTCGGCAAAGCGATTTACCTGGTTGTTATTCTGGGTGTTCTCGAAGAGATCGGAAAAGAACATCTGC
>JAYUSQ010000093.1:0-6791 GCA_043755595.1 Acidobacteriota bacterium
TGAAAGAGTGTCATTGCGCGACTCCTTATCCCTCATCTAATGCACGAACTTCGCCAATCGTTGAGGGGGCGCGAGTTCGGCGATCCCGTTTGGCCAACCGAGTTCAAGGACGTGATTCGGGTGGGTGGAAAGCCCCAGCCGGATCGCGCCGCACCATGGAGAAGACTACCGGAGTAATCAGCAGCGACAGGATCATCGACACCGCCACGCCGCCGATCACGGCGATCGCTAAAGGTTGCAGCATTTGCGCGCCGGACCCAACACCGAGGGCCAGCGGGAGCATCCCAAAGACCGTCGCCAGCGCAGTCATCAGAATCGGGCGCAGCCGCCGGCGGCCGGCCTGAAACACAGCATCGCGAATCCCCAGGCCTTGCGCCGTGAAGTGTTGCTCGGAATCGAGCATGAGAATCCCGTTCTTGTGGACGATGCCGACGACCATGATGATGCCCATGAACGACGAGATGTTCAAGGTCTGCCCAGTTGCCAAAAGCGCCAGTAGAGAGCCAAACGTACAGAGAATGGTCGCCAGCAGAATAGCGAATGGATGCGCGAAGGACCGGAACTCAAACACCAGAATAATGAAGATCAGCACGATCGACATCAGCAGAACTTGCGTCAGCCCGAGGAACGATTCCTGCTGAATCTGATACAGGCCGCCATACTCGACATCGACGCCTTGCGGCAGTTTCACTTCCTTCGGCAACCGTTCCTGAATCTCCTTCATCGCGCTGCCCAGATCGCGCCGCTCCAGGCGGGCGGTCACTGCCGACAAATTGCGCAGGTTTTCGCGCCGGATTTCCGTTTGACCTTCCTGCATCTCGACATGGGCGATGCTAGTCAGCGGCGCCGTCACTCCGGTGGGCGATGTTAGTAACAGGGCCTGGAGCTGATCGACGCCTTTTCGTTGATCGGCGGGATACCGCACGCGGATGCCGATCCGGCGGTCGCCCACGATCATCGTCGAAGCCAGTTGCCCGTCCAGGATTGCGGCTTCCAGATTGGCGACGTCGGTTATGCTGAACCCCGCGCGCTGAGCCCTCTCTGGGTCGACGCGGAAGTTAATGGCGGGACCGATGACGATGGTCTGATTGACGATGTCGACGACGCCGTCGATCTTCGGCAGCCACTCCTCGACCAGCTTGGCGGCGGCTTTGAAGACTGCCTCATCTTTATGCGAGATCTTGATCTCGATGGGCTGCGGCGACCACGCCAAGTCGCCAACCAGGTCTTCGAGTATGTGAGGGAACTCTACCTCAATGGCGGCTTCCGAGGACGTGATCTTTTCGCGTAACTCCGAAGTAACTTCATCGATTGACCGTGTTCTGTCACGCTTGAGTTTGATCAGGAAGTCGCCCGTGTTGGGCTCGGCAATGGCGAGCGCCAGGCGGGCTCCCGTTCGCCGCGAGTAGCTTTCGATTTCCGGCGTCGCGGCCAGATGTTTCTCGATATTGCGAAGCAGCCGATCGGTCTCCTGCAACGATGTGCCCGCGGGTGTCCGGTAGTCCAGGACGAAAGCGCCCTCGTCCATTTCGGGCAGGAAGCCACTGCCGATCGTCATATAGAGACCGCTGATGCCGGCCAGGATCAGGACGCTCACCGCGGCAATCGAACCAGGGTGTGCCAGACACCGGGACAGCGCCGTTTCATAACGCCCGGTGAGCCATCTCATCCACCGGCCTTCGCTGTCCTGTGCGGTATCGCGAGGTTTCAACAGCCGGCCTGCC
This sequence comes from Acidobacteriota bacterium, assembly GCA_043755595.1. GTDB lineage: Bacteria > Acidobacteriota > Terriglobia > Bryobacterales > Bryobacteraceae > VFZP01. The sequence continues at coordinate 1,725 of JAYUSQ010000093.1, forward strand.
AGCACTGGCGTGAATACCAGGGCGAGGATCAACGACGCCAATAACGAAGCGACCAGAGTGAGTGCCAGCGCCCGGAAGAAGACGGCCGTGATACCGCCGAGAAAGACGAGGGGAACAAAGACCACGATCGGAGTTAGAGTCGAACCGATCAGCGCCGGAGTTAGTTCGACAATGGCGCTGCGCGCGGCCTCGCCGGGTTCCTGCCCCATGTTCATATGAACGGCGATGTTCTCGACCATGACGATGGCGTCATCGATTACCACGCCAATGCACGCCGCAATGCCGCCGAGGGTCATCAGGTTGAAGCTCATATGAAAGAACCTCATGCAGACCACAGCCGACAGCACCGCGACCGGAATTACGGCCGCCGCCACCAGGGTCGTGCGCCAGTTCTTAAGAAAGGCCATCAACACGCCAATGGAAAGCACCAGGCCGATCAGGATGCTCTCAACTACTCCGGCGATCGAATCTCTCACCAGAACCGACTGGTCATAGTAGGTGGAGAGCTCAATATCCTTCGGGAGAGTCTTGCGAATCTCAGCCAACTCGGCGTTGACGGCATCGGCCACTTGTACGGCGTTGCCGTCCGGCTGTTGGAGCACGTTGACTAAGACCGCCGGACGGCCGTTGGCCGTGACAATGTTATAAGCCGGTTTCTCGCCAGGCATGACAGAAGCGATATCCTTCACCAGCACCGGCGTTCCTTTGACGACATCCACCACCGTGTTCTCAATCTCCTGTGGCTTCTCCATCAGGCCAGTTACCGCAGTGAGATAGAGATGATAGTTTTCCTGTAACATACCCGCCGGAACCATGATGTTGCTGTTGCGGATCGCGTCGACAACTTTAGTGAGCGGCATGTTAAGCGCGTTCAGGCGCTTTGGGTCCACGATGACGTGGTACTCGGGCGCGCGCCCGCCGACGATCTTGGTTTCGGCTACGCCCTGTAGGCGATATAGGCGCGGTGAGATGTCGTAGTAGGCAAGGTCCCATAGTTCGGACAGCTTGCGCGATGGCGACGTAATGCTGAAGCCAACCATCGGGAAGACGGAGAATGTTAGCCGGTTGATGTAGAAGCGGCACTCGGGCGGCAGTGAGGGCGTGATCTGCGAGATCCGTCCCTGCACGAGATGGAGCGCGTTGAGGATATCGACATCCCAGCGAAAGAACACGCTGATTTCAGTTGAGCCGCGCGCGGTCGTCGACCGAACCGTCGTGACGCCTGGAACCAACCGGATGGCCTCTTCAATTGGCCGCGTCACCGTGGTCATTTGAATATTGGGCGGCGCGATGCCGTTGTCCACCAGGATCACGATGCGCGGAAAATCGGTCTGTGGAAAGATCGAGATCGGAATCTGAGGGATCAGCATCACCCCGGCCAAGGCGAAGCTGCACGCCACTAAGACGAACGCCCGCCCGTGCCGCAAGGCAAAGTCGGCCAGGCCCCCCGTCACGGGCGCTGCCCTTTGCCGGTATCGAGTTTGGTCCCATCCGGCAGCTCGTATCCGCCTTCAGTTACTACCGTCTCGCCTGCTTTCAAGCCTGTCAGTACGACCCGCTTGTCACCCACAAGTTCGCCCACCTCCACTTCACGCCGATGCGCCAAATTGGCTCCGTCTACAACCAGCACCGTGCCTTTGCGCGTTCCCTCTTCAAGTTGGAGCGCCGTAATAGGAACCAGCACGGTGTTCTTCAGTTGTCCAGTTTGAAAGGCGACGTTACCAAAGGCGCCGGCGCGCAGCGGCGACGCAGGATTCGCTATCTCACACCAGATCTCGACCGTGCGGCGTTGAACATCCACGGCGCGGCTGATGACGCCGACGCGCCCGGCAAAACTTTGCGATTCACTCTCGCCGCTCGTGAAGTTACATGGTTGTCCGATCCGGGCGCGCCCGGCGTCCGCCTCAGGCACTTGCGCTCGCGCCGACACAACCGACAAGTCGACGAGCGTGAAAATGGGAGCGCTCGGCTGCGCAAGATCGCCGGCATACTGAAACTGTTCGGTGATCGGGCCGGCGAAAGGAGCACGCAATTCGGCGTACTGGAGCTGCGCCGTGACCGCGGTCAAACGGCTCTTCGCTTGTTCGACCTTCGCTTCGGCCATGCGGATATCCTGGCCTTGCGATTGCTGTTCGAGTAACTGAATTGAACGCAGGGCAACGTCAAGGTTGGTCTTGGCCGTTGACAACTCCGTTTCGCTGAGCAGCAGATCGCGGCTCGGAATCGCCCCTTGGTCGAAGAGAGACTTGCGGCGCTCATACAACTTCTGAGCCTGATTGTGCATTGCTCGCGTGGTCTCAACTTGACCCTTCGCCCGCTCCATGTCAGTCGGCCCGGTTCCCTTGCGTGTCTTGTCCAGATTGGCTTGGGCGTCAGCCAGCATAGCCTTGGCTTCGTCGGTCTGTGCGGTTAGCTCACGGTTCTCCAGGATCGCGAGCGTCGCGCCCGCAGTCACTAAGTCGCCTTTTCGGGCCTTCAATTCACGGATCACTCCAGTTACGCGCGGCGTGATGTTAACCTGCTCGCGCGGATAAATGGTCGCCGGAGCGCGTAGCGTCAATTCGACTGACGCGCCTTCGGCCACTGCCGTCCGGACGGCAACGATGGGCTTCTTCGCCGCTCCCTCTTCCTGGTGTCCGCCGCATCCGGCGAGCAGGGCAAGGAAGGTCGATACGAGTGGTAGTTTCATCGGCCGGATGCGACCTCCAGGTCCGCTCGCGCGTTGGCATACAGTAACATCGTGCTGAAGTAATTCGTGCGGGCTTGCTGCAGTTGAATCTGGGCCAGCACGACATCGAGAGCCGGTCCTTCGCCGCCTTCGTAACGCACGCGCGACAGCTTTAGGTTCTCTTCAGACAGTTTCACTTGGGTCTCCGCAATCTTCACTTGCTCATAAACGGACGTGGTTCGCGCCTTGGCAGACTCATACTCGCGCGAAAAGACTCGTTCGGTGAGCTGGCGGGTGTTGTCGATCTGCGCGGCCCTCGTGAGAAATTGCTGCGATAGACTGCGGGCGCGAAACCAGTCGAAGACAGGCACGTTCAGACTAGCGACAACGGCCGAGCCCCGGTCTTGCCAGGAGTATCGATTGGAATCGATACCGTACTGGAAGCCAAGCCCGATTTGAGGCAAGAGCGCCGCGCGTTCCCGCTTGGCGTCGAGCGCAAAGCCTCGCTTCTGCAGATCGATGATCCGGAACTCAGGCCTTCTCATGAATGCCCCGCTGGTTTCATTGGCTGGCGGCGGATCGGAAGCCGCTTGCGCCAACGAATCCTCAAGATCTAACGATGTGTCCACATCTGCCGTCCAGAAGGAGGCGAGTTCCTGATTGGCCAGGCGAGCGTCGAGATCGGCAGCGCGCTTGGCCTGATCAAACGCCGCGACTTGGGCGGAGGCTTTAATCACATCGGCCCGCGCAGCCTCGCCTCCTCCGAACAGAGCCTTGACGCGGGCCTCGAAACTCTGCGCCTCCACGAGACTTGTTTGGGCGGCCTCAGCCAGCTTGCGCGCCACTAGCACCCGGTAGAAGACGCTGGTGACAGCCCGCCGTAAGTCCCGCTCAGAGAGCCTCACGCCAGCGTCCGCCACGTCGCGATCCACTTTCGCACGGGCAAAGGCGGCCCGCAGACGTCCCGACGTATCGAGTTCAATCGCGGCGCCCGCTAGCGTGATGTACTCGCGACTCCCATTGAATGAGACGAACGCCTGACGATCGGGCCTGGGTGAGTTGTAGACGGCCCCCGCTGTAATGCCGGTCTGCGGCAGGAAACTGGATTTCGCCGCCGTCACTCCCAGCGCCGCAATCCGCGCCCCTTGCCGGGCCAAGGTCACCGGATTGGGGGCGGAGGCAGCCAGGCGAACGCAGTCCGCCAGCGACAGCGTCCTCGTGGATTGCTGTCCCCAGGCGAGAGAGGCTGTGAAGATCGCGCCTAAGAACCTCGTGACGAGCGGGCGAAGCGCCGTTGGCATCATCATTGATTAGAGCAGCCTGTTCCGGGGTTTGGCTTTCTGACGTCTGTTAGGCTGGTCTTCATGGTCCGGCAGGTTTTTGTATTTGCGGCTTCATCCCTCTTCGCGACAGCGATGGCGCAGACCGCGGCCTATACGGGCTCTGCCGCATGCAAGACATGTCACGCCTCCACCTATGAGCGCTGGTCGAAAACGCGAATGGCTAACGTCATCGCCGATCCCAAGCAGCACCCGGAGGCGATCATCCCGGATTTTTCTAAGCCCGATCCGCTGTTGACGTTCAAGAAAGAAGACGTCGCCTTCACTTACGGCAGTAAGTGGAAGCAACGATACTTCACCAAGCGCGGAGACGACTATTTTCCACTGCCGGCGCAATGGGATGTTGAGAACCGGGTTTGGCGGGCATACAATGTCAAGCCGGGGACGGACTGGTGGACGGCGCACTATCCGGTTGAGAACATGGATCGGCCCACGGGTCCGCTGTGCGATGGCTGTCACTCGGTGAACTACAACGTACAGACCAAGTCCGTGACCGAATGGAATGTGGGCTGCGAGAGGTGCCATGGTCCGGGAGCGGCCCACGCCCGCACGCCATCGCGCGCGAATATCGTGAATCCAGCGCGGCTCAGTTCAACTAGAGCCAATGATGTCTGTATCCAGTGTCATTCGCAAGGGAAGCCGTTGACCAATCCGGTTAACGGGCGTTACTACGACTGGCCCGTGGGCTTTGACGTTACAAAGAACCTGGGCGATTTCTGGGAACTGGAAGAGCACAAGCTGGGCGAAGAAACGTTCACCCATTTCCCGGACGGCACGGGGCATAAGAACCGGATGCAAGGCAATGACTTCGTCCAGAGCTCCATGTACACGCACGGAGTGACTTGCACGAGTTGCCACGATGCACATGGAACCGCGAACAACGCCGATCTGCATAAGCCGGCCAGTACGGTGTGTCTGACCTGTCACGGTCCGAGTTCAAACAACGGCCCGCATGCGCCGTCGATCGAGCGGCACACTCATCACAAAGCCGGATCTACGGGCGGCGAATGCACTGCCTGCCACATGCCCAAGATTGCGGCGACGATCGCCAACGTCAAC
>JAYUSQ010000094.1:0-56945 GCA_043755595.1 Acidobacteriota bacterium
AAGCATCTCGCGCCGCGCCGCCGTACCTTCGTGAAGAGATCTGATAAAAGGAGAATCGCTGACGACGACGTTGAGCTTCACCCTTCGATTGTATTGGCTTCGGCATCGAACCAGGTATCCGCGACGGATCTCGTGGAAACTCGCGGATCAGTCGCGCAGGTACAACTTGAAGTGATACGTGCGGCCACACCGTACTGTCCGTAGCGCCCTTCCATGATTGAGTTGCCCCTGCACAAGCCGTTATCTGAACAGCAGTGGCCTAGGTCGATCGATAGCGTGGTAATTCTAACCGTGACATCCTGCAGGCCGTGACATCCTATGGTGAGTGAACACTGGCTGGCTGCTTCTGATCGTCCCCGGTCTGATCTGGGGCGCGTCGTTCCTTTTCATCGCTGAAGGCCTGCGCGCGATCGGGCCCAACGGTGTCACGTTCGTGCGAATCTGCATTGGATTTGCCACGCTCGCTTTATTTCCTTCGGCTCGCAAACCGGTGGCGCGTGCGGATTGGGGCTCCGTGGCGTGGCTCGGCGTGCTTTGGTTCGCTTTTCCGCTCAGCATGTTTCCCTTCGCCGAACAGCGAGTTTCGTCGGCCCTGACCGGAATGCTCAATGGCGCAAACCCGCTCTTTGCGACGCTGGTGGCCGCCTACATCGCGCGCCGCATGCCTTCCCGAGGAATCGCCGCCGGCTTGGCCGCAGGGTTAACCGGGACGGTTCTAATGGCATGGCCCGCGCTGAACGAAGGCCGGAGCAGCGCCATCGGCGTCGCGATGATCCTGATTGCACTGATCTCTTACGGATTCGCTTTGAGCATCGCCCGGCGCCTGCAGCAGCAATACGGGGCGGCCCCAGTGATTTGGCGCGCGCAGGCGATCGCTTTGGTGTTGACCGCGCCGCTTGGAATACCGGATGTGATGAACGCTCATTGGTCGCTCGTTCCGGTGTTGTCGCTGCTGGCGTTGGGCGTCTTCGGTACGGCGATTGCGAACCTGGCGATGGCGGCCGCGGCGGGCCGTTTTGGTGCGGCGCGCGCCTCAAGCACTACGTTTCTAATTCCGGTTGTGGCGCTGGCGCTCGGCGTGGCGGTTCGGCATGAACAAGTCGCGCTGTTATCGATTGTGGGCGGGCTGGTGTGTTTAACGGGCGCGTGGTTGATGAAGCGGGCCAGCAGTCACTGACGCGCGGCGGCGCGCCAAGCGAGCATCCGGCCGGCAATGCGAGGGCTGGCTTTTCCGTCGCCGTATGGGTTGTGAGCGTGGGCACGGCGATCGTACTCGGCTGCGTCGTCCAACAGAATGCCAGCCTCGGCGAGAATCTTCGCGCTATCGGTGCCAACCAGTTTCACGGTGCCGGCGGTCACCGCTTCGGGCCGTTCGGTTTTTTCGCGCAGCACCAGGATCGGCTTGCCGAGTGACGGCCCTTCTTCCTGGATCCCGCCCGAATCGGTCAGCAACAGGTACGCTTGCCGCATGAGATCGACAAACGGCACATAACTTACCGGGTCGATCAAAGAGATGTTCGGATGATTGCCAAGCCTCTCATGCACCGGGCCACGCACGTTGGGATTTGGATGGACGGCAAAGACAACTTGCGTGTCGGCGCGATCGGCTAACTGGCTTAGGGCGCCGCATAGGCTTACGACACCGTCTCCGAAGCTTTCGCGGCGATGTGAGGTGACCACAATCAGCTTCTTATCGCGATGCAGCGGAACGGCGGTGAATCCTTCCAGCCTCCCTGCCTCAAGTTCGGCGGCCACCTGCAACACCGCATCGATGCCGGTATTGCCCGTCACCAGCACGGTTTCAGGCGCACACCCTTCCTTGAGCAGATTCGCGGCCGACCAATCGGTGGCGGCGAAATGCAGCGCGGCCAAGCGTCCGGTAAGCTGCCGGTTGGCCTCTTCAGGAAATGGCTGATCGAGATCCCACGTGCGAAGTCCGGCTTCGATATGACCGACCGGGATCCGGTGATAAAAAGCGGAAAGCGCACCGCAGAACGTCGTAGTTGTATCGCCCTGCACCAGCACCATGTCCGGCTTTTCGCTCTGCATGACGGGCTCAAGCGCCGCCACGATGCGAGCTGTCGATTGCGACAGAGTCTGGCCGGGCTGCATGATGTCGAGATCGTGATCGGGTTTGACGCCGAACACTTCGAGCACCTGATCGAGCAGCCCCCGGTGCTGCGCGGTCACACAGACGCGAGCCTCGAATTCATCGCTCCGGGATTGCAGATGCCGCACCACCGGGCACAACTTGATAGCTTCGGGGCGGGTGCCGAAGACGAGAAGAACTTTCACTTGTGACGGTAGGTGATCCGGCCCTTGGTGAGATCGTACGGCGACATTTCGACAGTCACCCGATCGCCGGCCAATACGCGGATGCGGTTGCGGCGGAGTTTTCCTGCCAAGTGCGCAAGCACGAGACGGTCCTGATCCAATCGAACGCTGAACTGTCCGGCGGGAAATTTTTCCTCGACTGTGCCGGTAACTTCAATACAATCCTCTTTACTCATTAACCTCCTGGGCTGGGGAACGCCCTGGATCAGTATAGCCTACGGGGATAAATGTCATGCGGTGAGTTCGCTAAACGAGCACTCATCCGGGAATTCCCCCAATAGGTATAAGGTCTTTTGCTGAGGATAGTGCTCTGGTTCACACGGGCTGATTCGCCGATCTTTCGTATATCGGACCAAATCGGACGGAAGCAGGCCTGCGAACCTCCGGTTAACGCCAGCAGTAATATGACGCCACCGCTCCTCCTATCGCCGCGACCGGAACAGAACTGGGCAGAAGCATATCGTGTCTCGGACTACGGCCGAGCCGCCGCGCGCCGCTGGAAACTTTCTCTGCTCACGGCTGCGTTGGGTTTAGCGGTGGCTTACACCTTCTGCTGGTTTTTTCCGGACACTTTCGTCTCTTATGCGCAGCTCTTGTTTCTCCCGCCGCAAGTGTCGGAGAAGTTCGTCGAATCGAACATTTCCCTGCACGCCGATCAACGGGTGACGGCTTTGACCCAGATGATCGGCAGCCACTCGACGGCGGGCAAGATCATCCAGGAATTCGGCCTATACCCGCGCCTTCGCCGGTTCTGGCCCGTGGCCGATCTGGTGCCTACGTTCCGTCAGGATTTGACCATCCGGGTGATCGGCAATACTCAAACCGAAGGACGGCGGGCCGTGCCGACGGTCGAAATCTCGTTCCGGTATTCGGACCCGGCCCAGGCTCAGAAAGTGGTGCAGCGGATCCTGGAAACCATCTACGAAGAGAACCAGCGAATCCGGTCCAACCAGACGTTTCGCACCACCGACTTCCTGCAGCGGCAAACGCGCGAAATCTACGACCAACTCAAGCTGGCCGAGGAGAAGCTGGAACAACTCAACCTGGCTGACCCCGCACAACGCCTGCAGGCAACCGCAATGGCCACCGAGAAGCTGCACGAGATTCATCGGAGGCTCTATGCATCTCAGTTCGACCTGCGGCGCGCCATCAGTGACCGGGATCTGAAGGGTTTCCAGTTGGCGAGCCTTTCTAGCCGAGCCGAAAGCGCCGGCAGCGAGGCCATCGCCGGGGGCGACACCAGTTGGGCGGGACATACTTGGCGTATCAAGATCGCCGATGCCCGGTCACGCCTGGACGAGGCCCGTCAGCGCTACCGCCAAGGGTTTCCAGAACGCGACGCCGCCGAACGGGATTTGGTGCGGGCGCAAGAAGAACTCAAGCGAGTCGAGGACAACGATCGCAACCACAACGAATACCTGCTTCGCCAACGCTTCACCGATGAAGCCGAGCGCCTCCGGGCCGAAATCGAAGGCCTGAACGGCAACATCGCCACTCTGAAGAAAGAGACGGCCGGACTGCTCGAACAGGAAAAAGCAGCGGTCGCGTCGTCGGTCCCCAATCATCAGGATATGTTTCAGCATCTGGCCGCGATCCGCGAACACGATCTACTCAAGAAACGCCACGAAGAAATGCTCAAGAAACAGCGCGATTCCGAAGTAGCCACGGAGATGGAGCGCGTCGGTCAGGGCGAAACGATCGACATGATCGAACCGCCGATCCTGCCGACCATGGCGAAAATTCCAGTCCGGTGGATGAAACTGTTCGGCGGATTTGTCTGCGGCTTGGCTTTCGGTTGGGCGATTCCGATCGTCAGCCTGCTGCAGAGGCCACGCGTTCAGTCCGCTCATCGGCTGGAGGCGCTACTGGGAACGCCGATCCTGGGTGAACTGCCCGCGGTTCGAATGTCGTCGCTGCCCGGGGGGGCCACCGTACGCGGACGCCGCATCCGGCTGGTCATTTCCACTCACTCTTCGCTGGCATTGACTCTGACGCTGTCGCTGGCCGCCGCCGGTTGTCAGGGCGAATCCGCAGCCGGATTATTGGATCGCGGCATGGCCAAACGCAAAGCAGGCAAACATGCGGAAGCGGCATTGCTGCTACGGCGCGCCATTGGCATCGATAAACGGTGTGGAGAGTGTTACCGCCAATTGGGCGAACTGGCCAGCGAGAACAACGAAGTGGCGGCGGCGCGGCAAGCCCTGATTCGGGCCGTCGAGTTTATTCCGGACGAACCAGCGCTACGAGTGAAGCTGGCTGAACTTACTTACCGGCTCTTCTTCGCCGATCCGGGCCGCCCCGATAGTCTGCTGCGTGAAGTGGAAACTCTGGCGGAACAGTTGCAAGCGCGATGGCCCGCGCGAGCCGACGGATATCGGTTGGCGGCGCAAGCTCTGCTGGAGCGCCGCCGCATTCGGGAAGCTGTGACGGTCCTCGAAGACGGCTTGCGGCGAATCCCAGGCGAACCGTCCCTGGCCACACAACTGGCCTCGGCGCTGTACCAGGACGGCGATGCGACGGCTGCGGCCGCTGCGCTGGAAGGTGTCATCGAGGCAGGTGCGGCCTATGCGCCCGCTTACGATCTCTACTACCTGCAACTGATGGAGACCGGCAGCCACCTGGCGGCCGAACGTGTCCTCCGCGCGAAATGGAAGGTCATCGGCGGAATCGAACCCGGATTGCAATTGGCCGCTCATATGCTAGCCACCGGTCGACAGGACGAGGCGCTGGCGACGTTGGACCAAGCCGCCGCGCGAAATCCAGCCGACCCGCGCGCGCCTCTTGGCATCGCGGATTTCTGGATCAATCGCGCCGACCAGACTCGCGCGCGTCTGTGGCTGGAACGCGGACGCCGTAGCCACCCTGGATCTGCGCCGTTATACGCCGGCCGGGAAATCGAACTACTCCTTGCGGCGAGCCAACGCGATTCGGCTCAGCAATTACTCACGGCCGAAATCAAGGCGAACCCCGGCAATCCCCTGCTCCAGGCCTACCGCGCCGCTATCGATCTCGACCAACCCGGCGGAGAAACCGTGCGGCAGTCGCGTGTTCATCTCGAAGCCATCCTGAATCGGATGCCCAACTCGCCGTTTGTCCGATACCACCTCGGCCGGGCGTACCTCCGCGATGGCGACGTGGCGCGCGCCGGAGCGCAGTTTGAGCAATGCGTGACGCTCGATCCAAACTATGCGATGGGTTGGCTGGCCCTGGCCGACGCGCACCTGCAGCAAGGGAAATATAGCAGTGCCGCCGAAGAAGCCAAGTTTCTCGCCATGCGAGGCGCCACGTTGGCGCCGGTTTACCTGATCGGCGCTCAAGCCGAATTGGGGCGCAACCGTCCAGGGGAAGCCGAACGTTCGCTAGAAGCGCTTCTTCGTGTCGCTCCCAAGCATCCCGAGGGGCAAGTACTGATGGTGCAAAGCAAACTGGCGTTGGGGAAGACGGTGGAAGCTCGCCGTTATCTGAAAGATTTGCTGGGCAATGAGCCCGACCGGCCCGAAACACTCGCGATGGCGGCACGGCTTGAGGCCTCGCTGGGGCAATCGCAGGCCGCTTTCGACCGCCTTCGCACCGCTCAAGGCAAGTATCCCGATAACGCTTCGGTAGCCATTGCGCTCGCCCAGGTCGCCACCGGGATTGGAAACTTTGACGTAGCGCTTGCGCAGTACATAAAACTCTCGGCCATGCGCCCCGAGGCGCTTGAATACGCCCTGGGTGTCGCCAACTCCCTGGCGCTGCTGAAGAAAAATGCCGAAGCCGCCGATCAGTACAAGAAAGTGCAGAGTATCAGCGGTAACGATTCACGGCCCTGGTTGAACTACGCCATCATGATGGCTGAAGCGGGAGACTGGCAACAAGCCACGGCCGGCTATCGGGAAGCGTTGCGGCGTAGTCCTAAGAACCCGGTGACGCTCAATAATCTGGCCGATCTCCTCACGCGCCGCAACGGAGATCTTTCGGAGGCGTTGAACCTGGCTGAACAAGCGGGCCGCATCCTGCCGGACGCACCCGAAGTGATCGACACCCTGGCTTTCGCCTACCTTCGCAAAGGCATGAGCGGTAACGCCGTCGCCAGCTATCGCAAGCTATTGGAGCGAGTTCCGAAACCCCAACGAGAAAGAATACAAGGGCGGATCGCCCGGATCGAGCGCGGCGACTTGAGTGGAGCCTTGACCGAGGCTGGCGAAGCGGGAACATTGCCCGGCGCCGGTCTCAGGATGTAGCAATGGCCCGCTGGAAAGCTCGCAGAAAACCCGCTAATTCGTCCTACGGCGCCGCCCTAACCGACGGCCACGCCTTGGAATTGGCGGAACCCGAGACCGTTCCGCCCGGCATGGGCGAACTGGATCGTTCCGGCGGTCATCAGCTACTCGGCCTTCATGCCGCCTTGGAGGAGATGGCTCACCTGCGCACGGTGGCAGACGCTGTCCCGCCGCTGCCGAAGACGCCGGAGCCTTTCTACGATTCCGCCTACGATCACGAATTCGAGTTCGAACCGGGCCAGGTGACCGGGGAAGGCCCCGTCAGAACGATTCGGATCACGGGCCAGATCGAAGCGCTGATTGAAGTCGAAAATCCGCCAGTCGACCTTCTTTTCTCGTGCGCCACTTTGCCGCCCGACGCCGGCGCCGCCTTCGAGATTCTCGCTCCCCGATGCCCGCCTAAATGGGCCGAAGCGCTGCGGAAGCTGCGCGGGCGTCTACTCGAAGAGAAGGCACGGCGGGAAGCCAACGGCGGCCGGTTGTGTTCAATCGCCATCACCAGCCCGCGCCGGGCGAGCGGGCGTTCGTCGACAGCCAGGAACCTCGCCGCCTGCCTCGGTGTGCTGCCAGAAGTGAGAGTGTTGCTGATCGACGCCGACGTGATGCGCCCGTCGCTTCACCGGCGCCTGAAGGTGGCCCAGTCGCCTGGCTTGGCTGAATCGATAGCGGCCAGGGATCATGAGTGGCACCGGCACATCCGGCGCGTTCCTCACTCCGGGCTTCACGTATTGTCGTTGGGTACCGCCCGGTCGGGGATCGATGGGCTGGATCTCTCGAGGCTCCCCAGATTCCTTGAGCGCGCCGGCAACGCGTTCTCGTGGATCGTGCTCGATGCGGCGCCGATGGATACGGCGGATGGCGAAGCGCTGGCCAATATCGCCGATGGCGCGATTCTGCTGTTGCGCAACGAGCGCGAGTACTTCGACGAGGCCGACGCGGCGGTTCATCGCTTGGATCCAAGGCGGCTACTTGGGGCGATTCTGAACTTCGCCTAACGCCCCGGTTACCCGTTGACGACATGAGCGGGTGAGCCCGCTATCCAACTGCGGACATTGTCGATCGAAAGTTGGAGCCCGGCCTCGACCGTTTCCGGCGTCACCCCAGCTGAGTGCGGCGTGAGGACCACGTTGGCAAGAGACTTCAGCGGCGAATCGGCGGGCAGCGGTTCGACCGCAAAAACGTCGAGTCCCGCGCCGGCCAGGCGGCCCGAGCCCAGCGCATCGATCAAGGCCGCTTCGTCCACCAACCCACCGCGCGCCGTGTTGATCAGAATCGCCGCCGGCTTCAACATCTCAAATTGCGGGTAGCCAAACATGCCGGCGGTCTGATCGGATAACCGCAGATGGAAGCTGATCACATCGCTTTGCCGGTATAAGTCCTCCAGTTCCAAATGGACGAAAGCCAGTTCCGGTTTGGGGTGCATGGTCCAGGTAACGACGCGCATGCCGATCGCCTCCCCCAGCCGTGCAAATTGCCGGCCGATGGCGCCCAGCCCCACGACGCCGAGAGTTTTTCCGCGCAACTGCGAGCCCTGCGCGCGAGGCCACTCGCCGCGGCGCACCCGTGCGTCCACGTCAACAATCCGCCGAGCGACGGCGAGCGTCAACATCAGGCAGTGTTCGGCGATCGAGATGGCCGCGACTCCAGGGGTGTTCGTGACGGTGACGCCATGTTGCGCCGCCGCAGCCAGGTCCACGTTGTCTGTCCCCGTGCCCCAGATGGATAGCAATTTCAAGCGCGGGCAGGCCGCGAACACTTCGGCGGTGAAGCGGGAGGAGGAACGGATGTTGATCGCGATTTCCGCATCGTGAATTCGATCGATCAGGTCTGGGCCGGGGAGCGTATCCCAGTACCGCACGTCGGCTTGTTCCAGCAGGGCGGCATAGGCGGCGCTGTGGCCCATGACGGCGGGATAGTCGTCTGGTATATGGATGACGGGGCGGGAGGACATGCTTTCGCGATTGTACTTGAAAGGCGGCGGCGAACGCGGCAGTATATCCGTATCGGATGCATCATGAACGGTAACAAGAATCAGGAATCGCTTTCAGGCGCCGTGTTTCATATCGCACTTGCCCTCGCGGACGGGCCCAAACACGGTTACGGCATGATGCAGGATGTCGAGCGGCAGACTGATGGCGCACTTAAACTGGGCCCGGGAACACTCTACGGCACTCTCAAGCGAATGCTGGCGGACGACTTGGTCGAAGAGGCGGGCGAGGAGGACCGCCGCCGTTACTACCGGCTCACTACACTCGGCCGCCAGACGGCCCGCGCCGAAGCCGAACGCCTTTCGTCGTTGGTGCAAGAGGCGCACCTGAAAAAGCTCCTGCGCACGCCGAGGCCCGCCCTATGAGACGACTGTTTCATTTACTGATGCGCCTCTATCCGGCGGATTTCCGGCGCGAATACGGCGAAGAAATCGAACGGGCTGCGGCGGAGCGAGGGGCCTGGAAAGAGGCAGCTATGGATATCGTTACGACGGCGCCGCGAGAGCACGCCGATCAGTTCTTGACCACCGTCCGCCAGGCTTGGCGTGGGCTGCGGCGCACTCCCGGCTTTACGCTGGTGGCGCTGGCTACGCTCGCCGCCGGCATCGGGCTGAACACGGTCATCTTCAGTCTGGTCTACGGAGCGCTATTCAAACCTTTGCCCTATCCGGAACCCGAGCGGCTCTTCGTCGTCACCGAAGCTACACCGGATCAACAGATTCGTTTCGCCCTCGGTCCGGACTTTGGATCGTGGCGGAGGTTGAGCCGGTCTGTCCAAATCATGGCGGGGTATTCGGGCTGGAGTGCGTTGTATGCCGGGCCGGATGGCGCCGAACCGGTCGAAGCGACACAGGCTACGCCTGAGTTTTTCACGGCGCTCGGCATCCGTCCTCTGTCCGGCCGGTTGTTCGATTCAGATGACGACCGTCCCGGCGCACGCGCTACCGCGGTAGTGAGTCACAAGTTCTGGGAGCGAAAGCTTGGGTCGCGCCCAGGCAGTTCCATCGAGCTCAACGCAGCGGCCTACGAAGTAATTGGCGTGTTGCCGCCGGGCTTTGAATTCCCGGGAAAAACTGACGTTTGGGTTGCGTTCCGCGAAGACTTTGCATCGCAGCGCGGCAAAGATGGAATCACCCTACTCAATACGCTGGCGCGGCTGAAGCCAGGGGTCAAACCCGATATGGCCGCCACCGAATTGACCGGTATTGCCGTAGCCGGGTGGAACTTACCGGAAGTTGTGGGCGGCTTCAAAAACATGACCAAGGGCATCCGCGCGCAGTTGACGCCATTGGGTGAGTCGATCGGGGCGCGGTCGCGTACGCAGCTCTTGATGTTGATGGGCGGAGTCGCGCTGGTTCTGGTGATCGCTTGCGTCAACGTCGCCAATTTGTTCGTCGCGCGAGCGGCGTCCCGGACCAGGGAAGTGGCCGTGCGTCTCGCGCTCGGCGCGGGAATGGGCCGGATCGCGCGGGATGTTTGGGCGGAGAACTTGTTGTTGGCCGCAGGAGGCGCGTTGTTGGGGATTACGCTTGCGCGGTTGCTGTTGCGCCTGTTGCTAAAGATAGCAGGCGATGCCGTTCCGCGGGCGAACGAGATTTCTATCGACACCGCTGTGCTGGCCGTGACGGCGTTGGTCTCTCTGGCGACGGGGCTGGTATTTGGCCTGTCACCCTTGCTATTTGCGAGGCGCACGCCGTTGAACGAGGCGTTAAAGGATGGCGCGAGAGGCGGCGGCGACCCAGCCCTGCCACGCCTTCGTTCGACGTTAGTCGCCGCGCAGCTCGCCTTGTCGTTGGTGCTTTTGGCGGGCGCAGGCCTGCTGCTGCGGAGCTTTGTGGCGCTCACGCAGGTGAACCCTGGCTTTGATCCCAACGGCTTGCTCACCTTGCAGACTCACCTGGCGCCCGCCGGTTTTGCGGACCGCGCTCACCCTGTCGTCCTTGGGTTCTATCGTCAGGCGCTGGAGCGGCTGGCGGCGCTTCCGGGCGTTCAGTCCGTGGCAATGGCACCGGATTTGCCGGTGTCGGGCCGGTTCAGCAATATGGCGGCCCTTGAGGCGGAAGGCCATCCCTTTCACCGTAAACTACCGATGATCGGCGCACGCCAAATCAATCCTGGCTACTTCGACAGCTTGCGAATTCCTATCCGCTACGGACGCGCGTTCACGCCAGACGATCTGGCGAAATCAAACCAGATCGTCATCAATGAAGCGCTGGCGCGCAGCCACTTCGGCAACGTAGACGTGGCCGGCAAACGCATGCGGGTGCTTTCAGACACCGCGCCCTGGATGACGGTCATCGGTGTAGCGGCGGATGTTCGCCATTTGGGTCTGCAAGCCGAACCGGCGCCGGAGGTGTATCGCCTCTATACCGATCGGGACCGGGAGATGATTTCGGAAATGAGTTTCGCGTTGCGGGTCGAGCGCAATGTGGATCCGAAATCGCTGACCGGCGAGGCGCGCGAGACGCTGCTCTCGTTGGGCTCGGGCGCGGGCGTTCACAACTTCATCACCATGGAAGACCGGATTCGCGGAACGCTTTCACAAAGGCGTTTTCAGTTGTGGCTGCTCGCCGCATTCTCGCTGCTGGCGGTGGGACTGGCGGCGATCGGCGTCTACGGCGTCCTCTCGTACATGGTCACGCAACGGTCTCATGAAATCGGAGTGCGAATGGCATTGGGCGCAACCGCCGCCGACATTGTGGGACTGTTCATGCGCCATGCCTGGCTGCTCGCGTTAACCGGGTTGGCGGTAGGGTCCGCCGTTTTCTATTGGGCTGGCCAGGCGATTTCAAAACTTCTCTTCGCCATCAAGCCAACCGATCCATGGGCGATCAGCGGGGCCGCCATCACCTTGCTGCTAGTCGCGACGGCGGCCGCCGCGCTGCCGGCTTGGCGTGCGGCGGCCATGGACCCGGCTGCGATACTGCGGCGGAATAACTAGTTGGTGACGTCCTGTGTGTTGCTGGAGCCGTGGATAGGCCCATAGATTTTTCCCCAGGCGACGTGAGCGGGATGATCTACGTATTCGGCGAACGCCTTGGCGTCTTTGAACTCCATCACGATGATGTCGGTCATTTCCGGCACCTGGACTTTGATCGTCTTAAACCAGAGGCGGGTGATGCCCGGAAAATCGGCGGCCATCTTCTTGGTGGCGGCGACCACGGTGGCTTTGTCGGCAGGCGTCGCGCCTGGTTTGTAGTTCAGCGTGATGATATGGATAATGGTCTGGGGAGTCTCCGCCGCCACGGCGGCGAAGCTCAGCCCGCAAGCAAGCACGGCAAGTTTGAGGATCTTCATTACTCCAGCGTAAAAGGAAAGCCGGGTAAGATCAAGTTTATGCGCCTAATCGCCTATCTGTCGCTCGCGGGCGCGGGTCTGTTGCGAGCCGGGGCCGATCTCGACCGTGATGGCGTGCCGGACAAACTGGAACAGGCTCTGCTGGAGCGCTTCGCTCCGGAATTCGTGCTGGCCGCTTCTGAATGCGACGGTTTGCCGGCCGAACTCGTCTCCGGCGCCGCGCATCCGCGCGTGCTTGCCAGGAACGGCGCCGTCTATGGGCAGGCATTCCGGATCGCCGGCAGCCGGTTCATCGAATTGCACTACTTCCACCTGTGGGGGCGCGATTGTGGGAGAGTCGGCCATGCGCTCGATGCCGAACACGTTTCGGCGCTGGTCGAGGCGGATTCGCCTACGGCGCCGGCGAAAAAATGGGAGGCGCGCTACTGGTATGCCGCCGGTCACGAGGGCACGGTTTGCGACCGCAGTACAGGCTCGCGCGCGGCTCCGTTGTTGGCGGTCAACCGCGGTCCCCGGGTCTGGGTGTCGGCTGGTAAACACGCTTCTTATTTCACTGCGGCTCATTGTTCATGGGGCTGCGGGGCGGACCGCTGTGAGTTGGACGGCGTCGCGCTAAAGCCACACCGCATTATCAACGTCGGGGAACGGGCGGCGCCGCTCAACGGGTCACTCTGGATCGCTTCCAATCGTTGGAATCTCGGTTCCAAATTGGGCAGTGACTTCTCGGCCGAACTCCTGGCTCTCCTTGACGGATCTAGTGGAGTGAGGTTGCTCTGGCCCGCGCTCCGGCCCGCGCAATCGGTGCTAATGGCAGGCAGCGAAGTGGGTGTGGCGTTGGCCGAGAGCAGCCGGCGCACCGGCAACGCTCTACGGCTCGCGGATGCCGAAACCACCGCGGCGTTGGCGATCGGCGTGGAGAAAACCGGCCGCGCGTTGAGGCGTTCAGCCGCTAGTGCCGCGCGGTTTCTCGGCCAAGGTAAGCGCTAGCGCCCTCTATCCCAGCGCTACTTTGACAACCTCAGCACTTCGCTGCCGATTTGGGCAAAAGCCAGCCCTAATTGCGACGACGACGGCGCATACAGATAGAGCCCCGTGGGAGCCGCAGAATCAAAGGCGGTGCTGTCTTTGGTGTTGGCTATTCGCTTGAGAAGCTCATGCTCGGCCGCCCCCGCGCCCCCGAGACCGACGACGTAGATGTTGATTGCGATGCCCGGATTGAGCGTCTTCGACCGGATCCGTATCGCAGCGTTATCGACGGCATTGACTGCGGCGTTTTCGATATTGGCGGCTGTCAGCTTGATTTTGCCGGCATACGGATGCCCGGACGAATAGGACTCGACGGTCTTGTAGCCGAACATCGAGTTGCCGTAGAAGTCCTGGTCCGGGTAGTAGGGAATGTCTTTCACGGTGTCGGGAGAATAGCTTCGGTATCGGCAGTCCGACGCCGCGCTCTTGGACGCTCCCGATGAGCCAATGGGCACTGTCACGAAACTTCGCTCTTCACCCACGGGCATGACCGGCGCATTGAGCTGGTAGAGGCCATCGATCCACGTGCCTCCGGCGATAAATCCCAGGTATTTTTGGGTGGCCGGATTCCACGATCCCGAACTATAGCTCACGTCATTGCCCCAGTCGTAGCAGCGGCTCCTCGAAGAAGACTCCGGTGTCGCAAGGGTCTTCACGTTAAACTGCGCGGTGACCGAATTGGGCTGCCCATCGGTGAAAAAGACCAGCGCGTTGAGCGCTCCGGGCTCAGCCAGCGACGCCAATTGCTCATAACCTTTCCAGAGAGCCTGGGCCGACCCGGTCCAACCATTGCAGCCTCCGGGGTAGAGCAGTCCGATCTGATCGGACAGTTTCGGGGATTGCTTGAAATTCCGGGTCAGTGCGTAGTCCAACCGGTAGGTCCCGCCAAAAGTGATCATGCCCATGCGATCGCGTTGGCTGGCAAAGAGGTTCGTAAAAGCCGACGCCGCCAACTCCAGATCGTCGCAGGCGCCGGCCGATTGCAGCGATCCGGAGCGGTCCAGCACCAGCATCACGTTGACGTCACGCCGGGAGGCCGAGGCCGAAGCGCCCACCGTCGTACGAGGCACTCCTAACACCTGCATGAAATATACCGGAGCGGCGGCCGATCCACTCACCGTGATCGTGCGCGTCTGAGCCACCGATTCGTCGAGCGAAACCGAAACGGCGGCCGCGCTGGTTTCTAAAGTCCCAGTGGCGAAATTCGCGCGGAAAAAGGTCTCGGCCCGCGCGCGCGCCGACGCTTCCTGATCGGCCAACGTCTGCCCAACGGCTAAACTACGGGCGGCCGCCATAGCGGCTGCGTCACAAGCGGTCGCCAAACGAGACCGGACCGCATACATGATCCCGGCATCGATCACCAGGCCAACCATCGGTAACAGGATGGAGAGCATCAAGGCGGTGATGATGATCGCAACACCCTGCCGCCGCCGCCGAAAACGAAAAAGCGAGCCGTGGTAGTCCACGACTCGCTTTTCGACCGCTCACGCATTCTCGTGAGGATTTTTTTCTTACTTCGACAAACGCAGCGTCTCGCTCCCCACCTTTTGGAAAGCAGCCATCAGTTGAGCCGGGGACGGAGCGAAGATGTATTCACCCGTCGGAGCGTTGGAATTGTACGAAGTGCTATCGGCGGTATTGGCGATCCGCTTGAGCAACTCGTGTTCGGCGGCGCCGGCCCCGCCGAGGCCGATACAGAACACCTGCACGGGCATGTTCGGGTTGAGCTCCTTGTTCCGCACCCGGACGCCGGCGTGATCGACTGCGTTGATGGCGGCATTCAATCGGGTGGGCTGGTCGTCGGAATTCAGGAACCCGTCGTAGGGACCGCCGCTGATCAGGTTGACCGGCTTGTACCCGGTGTTGGTCCGGTTGCCGTAAAGATCAATGGTCGGGTAATAGGCGATATCGCGGGGGGCATCGTACTTGTTCGTGCGATAAAAGCAGTCGTCGGCGGCCGCCTTGGCCGGTCCGGCATATCCGTTGGGCGCCTCGACAAAGGCGGTCTGCGGCGTGATGGGCATCGGCGGCGCCAGGTGCGGCCGGATACCTTCGCCGTAGCTGATGATCCAACCCCGATAGGCTTGGTTCACCGGATTCCAGGCGGCATTCGACTCAGGCACGTTGTTCTCCCAATCCCAGCAACGGCTGCGCGGCCCGTGCGAGGTGTCCACTTTGACTTTCCAATCGGCCGTCAGCGTGTTCGGTTGTCCGTCGGTAAAGAAGACGAGAATGCTGTGCGCCCCGGGCTCGGCGACGCTTTGCAGTTCCTGATATCCCTTCCATAAGGCTTGCGCCGAGCCGGTCGACCCCCTGCACCCTCCCGGGCTTAATTTGTCGAGTTCACTCGTAGCCGACGGCTCATACTTAAAGTTCTTGGTGGGCGGATAATCCACCCGGTAATCGCCTCCAAAAGTAAGGAAACCGATGCGGTCGCGCCCGCTCGCAAACTGGCCGACAAACACCGACGCCGCCGCTTCCAGGTCGTCGCAAGCGCCCGCGGACTCCAGCGAGCCCGAACGGTCGAGCACCATCATGATATTCACGTCGCGCCTCGAGGCTTCCCCCATCGCGCTGACGATCGTTCGATTGGCTCCAAACGCCTGCATGAAATAGACCGGGGCCGCAGCCGACCCGCTGACACGAATCGTTCGAACCTTGGATTGGCTCTCGGCCACCTCCACGGACACGCTCCGGTTGTTGCTTTCCATCGTGCCCAATGGAAAGTTGGCTTTGAAGAACGTCTCGGCGCGCTGCCGCGCCGCCGCCTCCTGATCGGCGATCGCCGTCCCGGTCGACAAACTGCGCGCCGCCGCCAGCGCCGCCGCATCGCAGGCCGCCGACAGCCGGGCTTTGATCGAATACATCACGCCGACGTCGATCACCAGACCGACCAACGGCACTACCCAAACCAACATTAGCGCGCTTAGGATGATCGCCACCCCGCGTCGCTGGCTCCTCTTCATTCGATTACGATTTACCATGGGAATTCCTCTCTCGCCCAGTTTCGGGTCTCTTGGTTCCCGCTCCACTCCTAAAAGACAGCTCTGGCATAAACACCCTCGACCGTTTGCGTGTAGTCCTGTTTGAGGCTCCAGTCCGGGGTCTTAAAATACGATTCGACAACGTAGGCCATTTCGCCGGCTAACATCCCAGGCAGCATCCCTTCGGCCGCGGCCGTAATCAGACTGCCCTGCGTCAGATAGTTCGACGGGAGAATGTCGCCCGGTTTGAGCCCGGTGTCGACATCGGGCGCGGTGAGGATCAACCCCGCCGGCGGCGTCCCGATTTCGCTCGCCCGCAATGACGATTCGCCGATAATGTGGCGCTGCACGATCACCGCCCGCCCCAGATTGGGGCAGGCCCCTCCGGCCAGACCCCCAATGGCGCACTGATCCGGTCCGACAAACAGAACCTTGGTGAGCATCACCACGCCTTTGCCGCCGCCAGTCCGCACCAATCCCATGCCGCTCGCCATCCGCACCACAACCTCCTGGCTGGCGACCTGCGAAAAATCAAGCTGCCGGACATACATATGACCGGCATCGCGCGCCACTTGCGCGACCTGCAGGTTGTAGCTCAAGCTCAACCCGAGGTTGATTGTGCCAAGAAACAGAGGCACCAGGAAGACGGCGACAATCCCAAACTCGATCACGGTGTTGCCCCGGCGCAGACGGCGCCGGAGGGTAGACTTTAGCGACATGGTGGGGAGACTCCCGCTCCGAGGCTTTCCATCCGGTCCGAACTGCGGACACTGATGTTCAAAGGCGCCGAACTCCAGTAGATCGGGGCCAACCACTTGTATTCATATCCTTCGACGCCGACTTCGACAATATTGCCGGGCGCGTTGCCGGTGCCGCCTGCCAGTTCGGCGAAGACGCCCGGATTATTTTCATCGACCGAAAAATACCGGATCTTGATCAGATCCGCATTGACCGCGCCCCCGAGAAAACCCATCGCCGATTCCTGCACCTTCAGCTTGATTGAGGCATCCTGGCATTGGCCGCCCGACGTATTGTAGGTGACTGCATAGCGTACCCCCTCGCGCACCGAGTGCTGAAGCGTCGTCCGGATAAAAATCGCAAATCCAAAGTCCACGATCGAAAACAGCAACCCGAACAAAGGGATCGCCACGATCGCCAACTCCAGCATCGCGTTGCCGGCCGAACTCCGCCGCCGCTTCACTTGGCCCCCCCGAAATACGAACTGGCCAGCTTGCCGTCGAGACCGAGCGCGCGCTTCCAGCATTCCGTGGCTTCTTTGCGGCGGCCCATCCGGTCCAGCACATGTCCAAGATTGAGCAGCGCCTCGGGGAATCGCGGCCGTTCCTTCAGCGCCTCGCAGTAAAACCGGAGCGCGTCTTCCATTCGGCCCTGCCTTTCAAGAACCACGCCCAGGTTATAGGTAACGTCGGGCAACGATTCGCCCACGGCCGCCAGTTTGCGGCGGAGGGCGACAGCCTTCTCCCAGGCTCCGGTTTCGAGCGCCACCGTCGTCAAACCGACAATCGCTTCGCGGCAATCGGGCTCCCGGTCGACAACCTTCTGGAAAGCCTCGCCGGCTTCGAGCAAACGCCCCAACCGCAGCAAAGCCAACGCACGATTCAGTTCCGCTTCCTTCGATTCCGGCTGCAATTCAAGGCAGCGTTCAAACGCCTGCGCCGATCCGGGCCAGTCTTCTCGTTCGTAGAGCGCCAACCCAAGCCGGAACCACACTTCAGCGACGGCATGACCGGTCTCCACCAAACGCTGGAACAAAGCTTCGGCGTCTTCCCAGACCTCCATTCGCTCAGATAACAAGCCGAGGTTCCACAACGCCCGGTCATTGACGGGCTCAAGCGCCAGCACGCCCTGGTAGGCCTCGCGCGCTCCGTAGTCGTCACCCTCCAATTCCCGGAGCACCCCGAGATTGAGCAACGCGCGAGCGTCGTCCGGTCGCAGCCGGAACGCCTGTGCATAAGCCGGCTCGGCCTTGTCAAGAGCCCCTTGACGCTGATAGGCCACCCCAAGATTGAGCCACGCCTCGAAATGATCCGGCTCGGCCGCAATCAAATGTCTGCAATGGCGAATGGCAGACGGGTAATCCTCCAACGCCATGGCGGCCGCGGCCAGGCCTTCGGCCATCAGTACGTCTTGGGGGGACGAGGCCAATGCGGCGACCTCTTGTTCCAAAGCTTCGGCATCGCCGGCGTTCGGCCCCTCCCGCTCTTCGCTCTCCAATATAGGATCACCCAAGCCGGCCAGAATCTCATCAAGGGCGCTATCGAGGTCAAACCCCGCTTCTTCGGTGCATACCGAAGGATTTTCCACTACGTCCGCGAGTCCCATTGTCCTCCTCTTGCCGAACCAAACTGACAGATCAGCGGTTCCAGCCCCGGTTCGGCTACTGTCCGTTGCAGAATCAAATCCCGGTGTACAAAGCCGCGCGAGAGCGGCAGGCCCGTCGCCCCCTCGGCGGCTGTGTCATGTGAGCCCACCAGGCCCCATTCGGCAGCGCGGGCCTGCGGCCCGGCGAGTCGCAAATGATCGAGCGCCAACCGGAAGGTGGCCGCTTCGTCGCTGCCTCGCAACAGCACCCAGTTTGCGCCTGGTTTTTCGAGCGATCCCAGTTCGAGCGAACGCGGAGCCTGTGCGGGCCCGTGCGCGCGGCGAGCGGGCTTCCTGGGCACATCGGGAATACGAACCGATGGCTCCAACTGAACCCTGGCGAGCACATTCGCCGATTCCTGAATTACCACCCAAGGCTCAGGGAGCCTGGCCGCCGATTGCAACTCCGCTGCGCCTCGGGTGCGAGGCTGCGGAGCCCGGTGAACGGGGATGCAAATCAAAGGAGGAGGATCGCATTCGCTCTCACTGGCCGGACGAATTCCCACCTGGCCAACAACCGATTGAAGCCATTCCTCGTTCCAACCCTCCTTCGCAGCCAGTCCGAGAGCTGGAAACGCCGACACGAGTCCGGCAGGGTCCGCCGGCGCGACCGGAATTGCCGCCGCCGGCGCCGTAGCAACGGCCGCAGGGTCTCGCCGCTGATCCGCCATAACTGCCGGCGGAACCTCGTAGAGAGCCTTCGTCCAATTCGGCCCTCGCTCCGGCAACCCCTTGGCTTGCCCTTCGTGCAACCCGCGCCAACTGCCGCCCGCCGCCAGACGCGGCGCCGCGGGAGTCTGCATCAGTTTGACTTCAATATCCCGGAGCGGCGTGCGCGTGCGGTCCGACTGGCGGGCCGCCTTAACCAGCGCCGCCACCGCTTCGACCGACACCGTGCCGCCATGCTCCTCAGCGTTGCCTGAACCGAAAACACCGGCTTCACCGTACCCCGTCGTCTGACGGCCGCCGTGAAAGCCCCTTGCCCCCGATCCTGGTCCGGCACCCGCGCCGGTTCCGCTCCCCGCTCCCGCTCGCAAACCCGCTCCCGAGCCGCTGCCCGAGCCCATTCCCGAGCCGCCGCCCGAAACCGAACCCGATCCTGCACCCGTTCCTCCCGAGGTGCGGCTCAACGTTCCGCCTAACACCGAGCTTCCTTGACCTGTCCCTGAGCCGCCACCTGAGCCGGCTCCAGCACCGTCGCCAACCCCGCCGTTTGTGGCAATCGCGAGTGGACCGTTCACTGCGCGCGGCTCCGGCAGCTCGGATTCTTCAAGTTCCGACACGATCCCGGTTCCAGGTCCCAACCCGAATATTTGCTCCAGTCCGTCGCCCTCCCAAGGACGCGTCGTATAGAACACGGGATAACGCGGCTTCCAATCCGGTGCAATGGAAGCCTCCAGCAGATCAGTCTCCCACTGGGGACTAAGATTGCCCTCCGAACCAAAGCGAGTTCGCCACGTGCCCAGCCCGCGGATAGCGCCGGCCAGGCTCGGCACCCCAGCCCCGCGAGCCAACGCTGGCTTGTACGCCCGTACAGGATTTCCCGCCGGATGTTCGGGCAATGGCATCGGGGTGCGCGGGCGCGCTTCAAAGCGCAGTGTTTGCGGCCCCGCGATCTGAATCAATCCGGCCAGCGGAGGAATCCCCTCCCAGCTTTGCCGCTCGCGCTCGATCGCGTCGCTCCAATCCACCGACTGGATGCTGAGCGCCGGGAATCGCATAGCGTCGCGACTGACAGCCTCGTCGCGTTGCTCGATCTCGCGGCCGCGGCGTTCACCCGGTTGGCTAGGCACCTTGAACTCAAGGCGGACGCCTTCGGCCCGCGGAACCCGCAACGGCGGAATCACAACAGGCGTTTCAGGAATGCGGCCGGGGCCTAAACTCATCTCAAGAGTGTTTTGCGGCGGCGCGGCTGGCTGCTGCGAACCCTTCGCCGCAGCCTCGGATCCGTAGATCGGACCGCACAAGGGCATCGCGGTGTGACGCCGGTCGCTCTCTTCTTCCTGCGGATTGGCGGGAGAGGACGGCTTCGGCGCCATCACCGTCGCAACGTTGGCGAAAACCGGGATGGCAGGCTTCTGCGGGCCAGCCACAGTCTCCTCGACCGGATTTGCCTCTTCAGGCCATTCCCCGCCCTGCTCGGGAGCCCCCGGCACGGCCGCTCTTCCGAGACGGCTAAAAACTTCCGCTTCGCGTCCCTCAGCTACAACCTGCTGCAAACGGCCCAACGCCAATTTTTCCTGGTCGCGATGCTCGGCATCACGGTGTTGGGTATTGCAATATTCGGCGCGGCTCAGCCGTTGCAGCAGCGAGAGCTTCTCGCCACAGAATCGGCATCTAGTTACGTCGTCGCGTTTTTGTGAGATTCCCAGCATCGAACTTGCCCCGGGATCCTTCCCATATATGAGTCATCGGCCAAACATTGGAAATGCTCGGGCCGATTGACCGGTCTTTGTCTGCAATTCGATTGTAAGGATCCGGCGCGCCAATCTAAATCAGGCGAAACACCTTATGTGAGTAGGCCGGAGGATGTAAGGCCCTAGACCCTTAGGACCATGGCTCAGGTGATCATGAGGTGGGCCTCGGGTGAACAGCCGAGAAATCGGTTTGTCCTAGCGAGACCTGTAAGATGCCTTACTCTGCCGGAGGGAGTCGGTCTAACTCCTCGGGGAACACGGCGTAGCCCTGAGGTGGCGGATATTGTTCGCGCAGCATACGCAAGCGCCGGCGCAAGTGGCGGCTCGGGAGTTGGCGCGGCCCTGTGTCGACGTCGATGTCGCAACAGATCCCGTGCAAGTAGAGCGTGAGCGTATCCACAAACGACTGAGTGGCGTATTCGCGGAACTCTTTACTGTCGCGCCGTACTTGACTTCGGTGGCGCAAGAACGATTGCTTCAACTGCCAGCTTCGTTCGTCTACTTCACCATGCATATGCGAGTTGAGTTCCTCGCGGATCACTCCCAGATAACCGGCCAACGATTCGACCGGAGTCAATTCGGCCACCAGCATGGCCAGATGCCGATAGAGCTGGTAGTGATAGTCGGCGACTTCGGTGTCGCCGGTGGCAAGCACGATTACGGCCGTGGAGCGGTCCACGCCTTCGAGCCAATGGACGCCGCGCCAGTAGCGAGCTTCGGCGGGCCGTTCAAACAGCACGACGCCCTCCGGTGGAATCGCCGCCTGGGCGGCCGGCACAACTGGACGCCGCCGCGCGCCCGACTTCGCCGCATGTTTCTCGGGATGCCCTTTTTCCTTGCCGTTGAGCGGATCGACGTAGGGAACCAGCAACAGCGCGACCTCTGGCAACAGCGAGATGATGGCTGCGGGCAACGCCGCCACGGGATCTTCAATGTAATCGCGCAGGTCTTCTTCGGTAAACGGATCGACTGCGCTGTAGTAGGAAAACTTCGGCCTGAGCACGATTAGCTCTTGCCGGACGGCTTCTCGAAAATCCTGGAGGGTAGCCCGGTGAAAACGGGCGGAAACGGACATTTGCCTTTCAGTCTACCAGGACGGCTCACAGTGTCATAAAATTCTAAGAATGTCTGACATGACCAGAAGATCCTTTGCCGCGACCGCGGGCGCCGCCTGGACGGCCCGCGCTTATTCAGCGATCATCGGCGCCAACGACCGGCTCCGGCTGGGCGTCATCGGCTGCGGCGGCATGGCCACGGCCGGACACATGCGCCCGCTCACACGCGAGAAAGAAGCGCTCAACCTGGAGTTTAACTCCGTGTGCGACCTCTTCGACAAGCGTGCCGACATGGCCTCGCAACTCACCGGGGCCCCGAACAAGTTCCGGGACTACCGCAAGCTGCTCGACAGCAAAGACGTCGACTACGTATTGATCGCCACGCCCGAACACTGGCATGCGCAGATGTCGATTGACGCGGCGGCCGCGGGTAAACACGTCTACTGCGAAAAGCCGATGACCTGGAACGTCGAACAGGCCAAGCGCGTGGTCGAGCGTATCAAGGCCGCCAAAGATATCAAGATGCAAGTGGGCGTCCAAGGCATGTCGGACGACTCCTATGAGACCGCTAACAAGTTCGTCAAAGAAGGCGCGCTCGGCAAAGTGGTGCTGGCGCAAATCGATTATTCGCGTAACTCGCTTGAGCCCGACTATTTGCGGACGCCCACCGATCCGGACGTGAAGCCCGGCGTGAACTTCGATTGGAATGCGTGGCTGGGCAGTGCACCCAAACGCCCGTTCGATCCGGATCGCTATTTCAACTGGCGCCGTTATTGGGACTACTCAAGCGGCATCGCCAGCGATCTGTTCATTCACCGCGTAACGCGCATTATCAAGAGTCTCGGTCTCACCTTTCCCCAACGCGGTGTCGCTACCGGCGGCAAATTCGGTTGGCCCGACGCGACCGGCGACGTGCCGGATACGATGAACATCCTGCTTGATTATCCCGAGGGTCTGACCGTGCAATTGGTCTCGTCGATGGCGAACGACTCCACGGTCGAGCACTTGCTGCGCGGGCACAAAGGGACGCTTGCGTTCAACCGCGAGGGCTTTGTCATCACCCCGCAGCGGGCTTTTGCCAAAGACATGCAGGAGGTCAGCCACAAAAAGTCCGGCGCCGAGAACACGGTGCTGCACCACAAGAATCTGCACGATGCGATCCGCTTGGGCGAAGCGTTGAAGTGCCCGGTGGAGTTGGGTTACTACGGCGTAGTCGCGTCGCAAATCGGCGTGCAGTCTTTGCGGAAACAGAAATACATGACTTGGGATCGGACGAAGGAACGGATCGTGCGCGCATGAGGCGGCTGGCGCTGTTTGCCGCTCTGGCATCGATCGGCTTGGCGCAGGATTTCGACGTGCTGCTGAAGGGCGGGCGCGTGATCGATCCGAAGAACGGCCTCGATCAGCCGATGGATGTGGCCGTGCGCCGAGGCGTGATCGCAGCGGTGGAACGGGAGATCGACCCCGCCCGCGCCCGGGAAACGCTGCGCGTCGACGGCCTATACGTAACGCCTGGCCTGATCGATCTGCACGTGCATGTCTTTCACACGACCGGCATCCAGGACGCCTGGGCCGGCGACAACAGCATACAGCCGGACGCCTTCAGTTTCCGCACGGGCGTAACCACCATGGTGGACGCAGGCAGCTCCGGCTGGCGCAACTTTGAAACCTTCCGGCACACGGTGATCGACCGTGCCGCCACCCGCGTGCTGGCGCTGATCAACATCGCCGGCCTGGGCATGGTGTCCGACATCACCGAACAATCGGATTTCAATGCCGACGCCGTAGCCAAACTCGCGCGCAAGCATAAAGACGTCGTGGTAGGCGTCAAATCGGCGCACTACCAACTGCCGGATTGGAAAAGTGTGGACACCGCGCTCGCGGCCGGCCGTGACGCCTCGATTCCGATCATGGTGGACTTCGGCTACTTCCTCCCCGAGCGTCCCTACTGGCAGTTAGTCACTCAACGCTTGCGTCCGGGCGACATCTCAACCCATATGTTTCGCGGCCCGGTGCCGTATGTCGATGCGTCCGGCAAGTTATACCCGTATCTCGCCGAAGCCAAGAAGCGGGGAGTCATCTTCGATGTCGGCCACGGCGGCGGCAGCTTTGTCATGCGCAACGCAGTCCCGGCCATCGCGCAAGGCTTCTATCCCGACACGATCTCGACCGACTTACACAGCGGCAGCATGAACGCGGGCATGCAAGATATGCTGACGACGATGTCTAAGTGCCTGGTCATGGGCATGCCGTTGAAGGAAGTAATTCGCGCGTCCACGTGGCGGCCGGCGCAAGTGATTCATCGCGAGGAACTGGGTCATCTCACCGTAGGCGCGGTGGCGGATATCACCGCATTGCGGGTACATGACGGCGACTTCAACTACGCCGATGCCTACGGCGCGCGCTTCGCCGGCAAGCAAAGGTTGAGCGCTGACGTGACCCTGCGCGCGGGCCGGATCGTATGGAACGCTAACTCGCGCGGGGGGCAAGACTGGCGCAAACTCCCGCCCGCTTACGGGATCCGCGACGGCTTGGACAAAATCGTTCCGCCGCCTGCCGCCTCAACTCCGGCAGCGCGTTAGAGCATTTTCATTGTCAGTTTGGTCCGCTAGAGATGCTGGGCGCGCAGAGGAGGAGCTTCAGCGAGGTCCGGACGGTCGCCGAACAACGTTACCCCGGCGTCTTTCTTCCACCGATAAATCCTGGTGTCCTGGCTGGTCGCCGGGCGGAAATAACTGAAGTAGAGCACCGATCCGTCGCGTGACGTTGCGAGGTCGTATTGGTACTGCGCGAACACCGGCGCGGCGGCCGCGAACGCAACGAGGATAAAAACGTGGCGCACTCACACTGAGCTTACCTCAAGCCGTTTTGTGAGCCAACGCCACCTGTGCCAGGAACGAATTCATGTTCTCAACAATGGCGGCGGCGCTTCGACCGGCGAACGGCAGCAGCAGCCATTTGGAATATGTAATGTGCAACATGACCTCACGTCCGCTCACCTCTAGCATCATCGTCCGGCGTTGTTGGGCTTCGTGCGACACCGCCCTCTCGGCGGCGGCGGCGCCATCTGCGCCATCCATCAAAGCGACACAAGACGAGCCCTTCCAGGCGATCACCTGCCGGGCGCCGACCAAATGCTCTCGCGCTTGTCCAACACAGTAGGCCACGACCTGGAGAGCGGCCGTCTCGCCAAAACGGGCCGCCACCGGCTTCAGATGATCGACCGCCAGCAGGGCCACCAGCAGATTCGGGTCGTCCTTGGCCGCCAAACCAATCGCCTCCTCGATCGAATCATGTCCGGAGCCCGCCCGGGAAGTCTCAGGCGGCTTAGCATTCCGGCGTTCACGAGCGTGCTCCCGGACGGTGGACTGCAGATCGGCAATCAACCGCTCCGATTCCCGATGGCGGCAAGCCACTTCCTCTCTCACGCCGGCCAGGCATTCCGACATCTCCTGGCGCAACTGCCGAACGTCGAACATCTCTTGGCTTTTGGCCAGACGACGCTCGATCGCCTTCAGACGGTCGAGTGATTGCCCGCTGCCGCAGGCGACATCCGACATAGTCTGAGTCAACATCCCAACCACGGCTTCCAATTCGAGGCGGCGGGCCCGCACCGCTGTCGCCACGTGGCGATTGAATTCGTGGATCGCGGTGGTCGCCGCCCCGGCCGCCACC
Source organism: Acidobacteriota bacterium (assembly GCA_043755595.1). Lineage (GTDB taxonomy): Bacteria > Acidobacteriota > Terriglobia > Bryobacterales > Bryobacteraceae > VFZP01. The sequence goes on from JAYUSQ010000094.1 coordinate 25,421, forward strand.
AGGATGTCCGGCATCTTGCTGTCGAGCGAAGTCATCTGCCCCAACACGCCACCAATACTCTCGCGAAAGCTGGCCAAGTCGCTTTCATCACCCGCGCTCCGTTGAGCCAGCAGCGCTTCAAGAATTAACGCGGCCGCCCGCCGGTGGGCCTCCAGCAGTTCTTCGCAATGCGAACGGTCAAACACCTTGAGCGAGAGCATGTCGTGGCGTCAAGCCAAATTGACTCATCGACCATGCAAACCAATTCAAGAGCGAGAATCCACGATGGGCGCCACTTGCGATAGGCCTCTCCGCGGTAGGGTACGAGGATGCCGCCCCCCCGCATTGGCGGGACTTGCTCGTCTGCCAGGGGTGCGCGCTATTATCGTTGGGTACTCCTGCCTAGGAGCTTTACCTTAGCCACAGTCGCCCGGCCGCGGCGATTTTCCCAACAAAACCATTCGTTCGCCTAGAGATAGGCTATTTGCCCGCAGCACTATTAGAACAAATCACATGCACTCCTCTCGCGTCCAAATATTCAATAGTGGGAGAAACCGGTAATGGCCACCTTCCTGCCGGTTCTAGCGCCCTCGACCAGTCTCGACCAAGAGCCTAGCGGCCCCGACAACCTCTCCATAGTTCCGCGCCTACCCGAGGCGGCTGAACTCACCAGCGACGAACTTCATTGGACCAATCTCGTTCGACGTGTCCAACTGGGTGAGAAGGAAGCCGTTGAGGAACTCTACAAGTATTTCTACGGCGGCATTCGTCTTTTCTTATGCCGTCATCTCGGCGCCCAGGAGCTTGAGGATAAGGTCCACGATACCTTCGTCATCGTATTGACCGCCATCCGGCGGGGCGAAGTGCGCGACCCTGCCCGGCTGGCGGCCTTTGTACGCACCGTTGTCAGACGCCAGGTGGCCAATCACATTGGCGGCGTCATCCACGAGCGGCGCGATTGCGTGGACGCCGAAGCCGGCGCCGAGCAGTTGATCGACGATCGCCAGTCTCCCGAGCAGCACGTCATCTCGGTCGAGCAAGTGGCGATCATGCGCGAGTTGCTCGATCAGGTGGAGGATCGCGACCGCGAACTCCTGGTGCGTTTCTATATCCGGGAAGACAGTGTGGAAGAAATCTGCGCCGATCTGAACATCTCCTGCAACCAGTTCCGTCTGCTTAAGTCACGAGCCAAGGTAAGGTTCGGCGAGTTGGGCCGGCGCCTCTTGGCGAGGCGCGCCTTTTCCAGGTTTCAGGGAAATCAAAAATTTCGTTCGGTGGTCTGAATCAAAACAAAATCAGGTGCTATAACTTGAACGTTCGAAACAGTGGGGGATCTAAAACATGCCGCTCATGACTCATCTCGAAGAAGATGTCCTTGAAGCCTATTCGCTTGGCAGAATTGCCGATGACGAGGCCGCCGCGTTGGAAGAGCATCTTCTGATCTGCCGATCCTGTCAGGAACGTCTTGATTGGACCGATGATTTCGTGCGCGCGTTCCGCATGGCCGTGCGCAGCGTGCCCCAGGCGCCTAAAACCGAAGCGCCGCGCAGCCGATTCGGGGCTTTATGGAGTGGCGCATGGTTCCGCCCGGCCCCAATGGCTGCGGGACTGGCATTGGCTGCTATGGCCGTCATCACGCTGGCGCCGCGGCCACCTGAACTCGCGCAAGCGGCCGATGTGCGCTTGGCTGCTTTGCGTGGCCCTGGGGGACTGGCTGGCCCAGTCGTTGTGCCGGCCTATCGCACACTCCGGCTTGAGCTCGACGCCAAAGCCTTGCCGGGCGCTTCCTATCGCATTGAACTCGCAGACGCGCGCGGCCGCCAGGTGTGGCAGTCCAGCGCTCCAGCCGCCGTGGAACTCGGCAACGTTCGAGCGACCGTGCCACGCCCGATCCCGGCCGGACTCTATTGGGTCAGACTGTACGATCCGGCGACGGGCGCCTTGGCTCGCGAGTATGGACTACGAGCGGAATAGCCGCACGCCGCGCAAGCGCCAACCGCTCCAACCCGCGACCATGCCAAACAGCAGCAAGCTGATGGCGACGATTGTCTGACGCCGCCCCGCAGGCAGGGTGTGGGGCAACGAAGGATCCTCGGCCCCGGTCAACCGCGCGTGAACCGTTTGCGACGCCTGCGTGTCCAGCCGGTTGTCGACCAACATGAAATAGTCCCCCGGCCGCATCACCAGGAGACGCAGCTCTCCGGCCGGCGCATATTCAGTCACTGCCAACATATCGTACGTCCGCCCCTCCTGATACGCCGCCACATCGGCCGCCGTCATCAATGCCGCACGCACCTGCGCCCGTTCGTTCACGGTCTTGTATGTTCCGTGGAGGTAGGTGGGCCGTTCAATCTTGACCGGAATTCCGCGTGCACGCGCACGGGGCACAGCCAGATCTCCCTCGAAAACAACCTGCGCGGGCGCGACGGCGAGCAATATGAAGGCGAGTGCGAGCACGCAATTTTAGTTTAGCCCTTGACCGTTCACCATACACCATACACCATACACCATACACCATACACCATACACCATACACCATACACCATACACCATACACCATACACCATACACCTGCGGCTCAAAGCCTTCTTGGACGCCACCTTCGCAGCGCTGGCCGACCCCACCCGCGGGCCATTATCTCCAAACTCGCCTCAGCCCCCGCCACATTTCAAGACATCTCAAAAGGCGCTTGAGCGCGCCGGCGTGATGCTCTTCAGGCCTTCACGGCGGCCGTTTGTCCAATCATCTCGCGCTGGTGAGCGTATTGCATATACAGCACCGGGAGCGCCAACCAGGGGAGTGCGAATCCGGCGGCGGCGCTGGCAATCCCGAGGCCAACGGTCACCACGGCCCCGAGTACGTAGTGCGGAAACGTCCAGTAATGAATCTTCCGCCAGAAGCTGGCCACTTGCCGCTCCTCGATCAAGCTAAACAGGACGGCGATCAGGATCGTGTTGGCCGCAAACAGGGCGGGGGTGGCGATGGCTACGCGGGCGATGTTTACTTGAACGGCCGATCCCGGAATCAACGAGTGAGCGAGGTAGAAGGCGGCTCCGGCGCTCAGCACCATGCAGGCGGCATTAAAGGCGGCCTGCAAGAGGCCCGGGCGCTTACGGGCGCTCCAAACACACTGGACGACTCCGCACACCGCGGCGAGGACAGCCGTCTCAGACCAGCCGAGTTCGACCACCGCGGCCAGAACAACAGCGAAACCAGGTGAAACCGTGCCGGTCAACCCGGGCAGCTTCACTTTGAAGGTGGAGGCAATGGCCGCCATGGCGACATAGCCGAGGCATTGGGAGGCATTGTGGCATTCCCAGTTAGCCAGGGCGAGCAGCAGGAGGGTCGCTCCGGCAGCTACGACGAGACCTGCGTATCTCATTACAGAAGGTGACATGGTAATGTGTTCTTCCTGTAAGTCAAGCCTAGTTGAGATCGCTATCACCTTCGGTAGACATTCCTAGCGGAAAGATATTTGTTCCCCAGGTGACGTTATCACCCCAGATCACGTTATAAGGGCTCGTGGTGGTGGCGCCCCATTGAACCGAGTCGCCCCAGATGACGTTAGTGCCGGTCAATACCGAGTCGCCCCAGATGACGTTGTCGCCCCAAATCACATTGTCGCCCCAAATCACGTTCTCGCCCCAGATGACGTTGTAGGCGGTCAAACGCGGTTTGCCGGTGGCAGTATCGCGCACGGCCTTGGGAGAGAGAGCCCGCAGGGTGGCAGGCACAACCTCCGTGTTGTTCAACGCGGCCCACACGTCGAGATAGCCGGCGCCTTTGGTAAAGACGTCGTGTTGTAGGTTCTTGTAAGAGCTGCCCATCTGGTAGGTGAAGGACGGCGGCAGGCCGCTCTTCGTGGCGGTCTTCATCAGGCGGGCCTTGATGGTGTCCGGAGACAGCGAGGGATCCTTTTGCAGCATCAAGGCCGCCGCGCCGGCCACCATCGGAGCAGCCATGCTGGTGCCGCTCAATGTGAGGTAGGGAGAATTGCCGCTTTGGCCGGACAGGTAGTAGTTCTTGTTGACGACCTGATTGGCGTGACCGGCCGGCAGAGTGCTCGTGGCCGACGACATCGCCGAGATGATGCGATTGCCCGGGGCGACCAGGTCCGGCTTGACCACATGGTCGAGCATGGTGGGCCCTTTCGAGCTGAAACTCGCGATCCGGTCGTCGGCGCGGCTGGCCGTGCCCATGTCGCGCACGGCGCCCACGGTAATTACCCACGGGCTGTTGGCCGGCGAGCCGATCGTGGCGTACCCGTTGGTGCCCATCGAATTGTCGCGGCCGTTGTTGCCCGCCGCCACCACGACTACGATGCCGGCCTTCCAGGCGCGCTCGGCGGCCTGGCACATCGGATCGAGCGTGTAGGACTCGTTGACGCGCCGTCCCAGCGAGAGATTGATGACGCGGATGTTGTAGGTGTTCTTGAGCTCGACCGCCCGGTCGATGGCCGAGATCGCGGCGATGTCGGTGCCGGCGCCGGTCGCGTCGAGAACCCGCAGGTTGATAATCTTGGCCGAGGGGGCGATGCCGCGGAAAATGCGGCTGGACCCGGCCACCGTCGAACCGGCCGCGTTGCCCGCCACGATGCCAGCCACGTGCGTGCCGTGGCCGTAGGCGTCGGCGGTGGAAGCGTCGTTGGGAACAAAGCTCTGTGAGTAGACCACGCGCGTGCTCAGATCGCCATGTGCCGGATTGACGCCGCTATCGATGATGGCGACACCAATGCCCGCGCCCGTCCAGTTGTATTGGTAGGCGATGTTGGCGTAGACGCCCGGTTGCGCATACTCAAGGCTCCCGCGGAGCGAGCGGTTCGGAGTGACGTACTTGACGCCCGGCATCTGGCTGATTGAAGCCAGGAGGGCCTTGGGGGCTGTCAGCGTGAGGGCGTCGAAATTCTTGAACTTGCCGTTGATGTTGACCCCGGCCGCTTTGAGGGCCTTGTCGAAATCCTTGAACTTGGTGTTGTCGAATTGGATCACCACTTCGACCATCTGAGTTGCCGGGATGGCTTCGATGTCCTTGGAGAGCTTGGCGACGGAAGACTGAGCGTGAGCGGCTGCGCATACGGTGAAGAGTGCGATCAGTTGGAGTTTCATTTACGGCTGCTTTGTGTGCAAGCGCTATGCCACGGCGTTGTGCTTTATGAATGAACCACTTACGAAAACTCCGCTCGAAACACCGGACAATAGTGCTCTTCGATGGCTGACAACGTGTCTAGGCCGTGTCTTGTCCATGGGTAAGAATGTGTCGAGCTGAACAGTACGCGCGTGGCTCCAGGACTGGTGCCAATGCGCAGGCCGATCATGACTGCAAGCCGCTGCCGGGTGCGGGGGATTTGCTGCGTCCACGACCACCGCTCGCACAATCTATGCTGGCCCGTATAAGGGGGCTCGGGGCCGCTTTGGGGCGAATTCCAAACCTGGGTGACGGCGAATGGGCATGTCGCGGCTCCCGATCTTTTGAATGTTATCTGGCCGGACCTGAGTCGAGCGCCAACCCATCGGACTGGCGCACTGAGTTAAATCAGCCCCTGATCGATTGAGCCCGCCCTTGGGGCTTATCATGGATCGAATGAAAAGACTCGGGCCAGCCATGGCGATCCTCGCTTTTCTGGCCCTTTTCTTTACGGCCAATCGCGGAGCGTATCAGAGCGCATTTTCAGACGACGATCTGGACAACATCGCCTGGACGCGCCGCGCGCCGGCCCTGGATTTCGCCACCGGGTTACTCTCGCCCCGCTATTTTCCCAATCACTTCCGTCCGGTGGGTCACTTCACCTTCTCGGTCCTGGCCAAGACGGCTGGCCTGCGGTTCCGGCCCTATGTCACGGTGATTCACTTCCTGCATCTGGTCAACACCGCGCTCCTCTGGCTGCTCCTCCGCCGCCTCGGCTTGCCCGGCTGGCATGCCGCCGCCGGAGCCCTGTTTTTCAGCTTCAACATGGCTCTCTTCGACGCGGTGTGGAAGCCCATGTATCTCTTTGACCTGTGGTGCGCCCTCTTCTGCCTGGCGACGTTGATTCTCTACATCGATGGCCGTATCTTCCTAGCGCTCCTGACCTTCCTGCTCGCCTATAAATCTAAAGAGCACGCCGTGGCGATTCCCGCGGTGTTGCTCGCCTATGAGTGGACGCTCGGCAAGGTTGACTGGAAAAAGATAGCGCCATTCGCCGCCATCTCAATGTGGTTTACCAGCCAGGGAATCCTCTTGAACAAAGACGCCGGTCAGGACTACTCGCTGCACTTCACACCTGCGGCTCTCTACACAACGGCGTCCTTCTACGGACCGCGCGTGTTCACGATTCCCGTAGTGCTTTTGCTGCCATGGGTTCGCACGCGGCGCGTGTTGTTCGGCTTGGCCACGACGCTCCTACTGGTGGGACCGATGCTATTTCTGCCCACCCGCTTGTCTGGCGCTTATCTCTATGTGGCGATGCTGGGCCTGGCGATCTCCGTAGGGTCGGCGTTGGCGGCGCTCCCGTGGGCAGCCTCCGCGTTATTCTTCGCCGCGTGGATTCCGATGAATTACCAGACGATGCGGGAGGAGCGGCGGGCCGCGCTCACCACGGCGTATGAGAACCGCGCCTACATGACGGCCGTCGCGGAACTGTCCAAGCAAGCGCCCGGCCTACACCGCTTCATTTACGACGGACATCCGCCCGGCATGCGTTGGTGGGGAATCTGGGGGGCGCTGAGAATCTTCTACGACCGCATGGACGTCGAGTTGTTTCCGGTCGAAGAGAAAGATCCCAAAGAGCTCTTCGAACAGGGAGATGTCGCGCTCCTGCGGTGGGACAACACCCTGCGGCGTCTCTCGATCGCGAAACGCGCGCCAGGTGAGCCGCCCGAGAGCTTCATCCGCATGAACGACTCGACGCCGGTTTGGCAACTGGGTGAGGGTTGGTATCAGAGCGAGGGTAAGTTTCGTTGGATTAAGCCTCGCGCCACCGCGCGGCTCCACCGGCCAACCGATGCGCGCGAATTCGCAGTCGAAGTTAATATCGGGCCCAAATACATCGCCGACGTGAAGCGAACGAAGCTCACCGTGCTGCTCGATGGCCAGCGGCTGGGCGTGGTTGAATTCGATTCCCCGGGTTGGGCCACCGTGCGTTTCCCTGTGACAGGCGCGCCGAAGGGCGATGGCGCAGCTCAAATCGAATTCCTCGCCGAGCCCGCTTACGGTCCGTCAAAGCTAGACTCACGCGTCCTCGGCATTCCCATCGGCTCGTTTGGATTTCAGAAAACCACACCATGAAAATTCCTCGCCTGCAATACGTCATCGCGGCGCTGTTGTTCCTCGCCACGATGATCAACTACCTGGACCGCGTCGCGCTTGGCGTTGTCTCGGTGGAGATCCGCAAGGAATTCTTCATGGGCGATGCCGACTACGGACAAGTAGTCGCGTTGTTCCTATTGGCTTACGCCATCATGTACGCCGGCTCCGGGATGCTGATCGATCGCATGGGCACCAAGCGCGGCTTCGCCGTATTCATCGCGGGCTGGTCAATCGCGCAGTTGATGCACGCATTCGCGGTCGGCAAATGGTCTTTGGCGGCATGCCGGTTTGGCCTCGGCCTCTTCGAACCCGGCAATTGGCCGGCCGCGGCCAAGGCGGTGTCGGAGTGGTTTCCGCCTGCGCGGCGAGCATTGGGCGTGGGAATTTTCAACGCGGGTTCAAGTCTCGGCGGCGCCATCGGGCAGCCGGTCGTGGCCCTGCTGTCCATCCACTACGGATGGCGAGGCGCGTTTGTCGCGACGGGTCTTGTAGGCTTCGTCTGGCTGGCGGCGTGGCTCCTGATCTACGATCCGCCGCATCGCAATAAATGGCTGAAGCCGAGCGAATACGACGAACTGAAGGACCACGTCCGCCCGCCCCACGAAACCGAAGCGGCGGTAGGATCCGCGCGCGCCAACTGGCGGGAGGTGATTTCGCAGCGCGGTTGCTGGGTGCTGATCTTCGCCCGCTTCTTCACAGACCCCGTCAGCTATTTCGTGATCTTCTGGCTGCCGCAATATCTGCGGGCCGAACGCGGCTTCGATCTCGCCATGGTCGCCAAGTATGCTTGGCTCCCGTTCATTTTCGGCGATATCGGCTATATCACCGGGGGATGGATCTCGGGCAAGTTGATGGACCGTGGTTGGCCGATGGCGAAGGCCCGCCGCGCCGTTCTGATCATGGGCGCCGCGTTGATGCCGATGGGAATCCTCGCGCCCATGGTTCCGTCCGGGGAGATGGCGGTCGCGGTCATGTGTTTCATGGGCATGGGGCATGCCCTGTGGGTTTCGAACCTCCAGACCATTCCCACCGACCTATTCAAGGCCAATGAAGTAGGCATGGCCACTGGCTTTACCGGAATGGGTGGCGCCATCGGCGGAGCCATCGCCAACCTTGGCACCGGCTACCTGGTGGCCAGCGCCGGCTATTCGCCAATTTTCTGGATCGCGGGCCTTATGCATCCGCTGTCGCTCGGTCTGGTGTGCTGGCTGCTGCCAGATCGCGAGTACCGTACTCGACACTGACAAGGAACAATCCGCTCGCGGGCATCCGCAGCCCCGCCTTTTCCGAATGTCCGGCTGCCAGCATCGCGCGCAGCCGGGTCTCGCTTACGTTGCCCTTGCCCACGTCGATCAGCGTGCCCACAATGTTGCGCACCATGTGCTTTAGAAAACCGGAGCCTCGCACGCGGTAAATCAGACGGTCGCCTTCGCGAGTGAGCGCCGATGAAAAAATTGTTCTGACTTTTGAATACCCGCGAGCATCTCTCTTGATATCCTTGGCGGCGAAGGCGGAAAAGTCGTGCTCGCCTTCAAACAACGGCGCCAGCCGGATCATCGCGGATTCGTCGAGCGGAAAGGGATGATGATGAACGTAAAGCCGATCAAAAGGCGAACACAGCGGGCTGCGGACGATTCGATATTCGTACGTCTTGGCGGTCGCGTCACGCCGCGGGTCGAATTCCGGATAGGTATCCTCGACCGACAAAATGCGGATGTCCAGCGGCAGAAGTTTGTTCAAGGCCTGACGCAGATTGTCCGCCGGAATCGGGTTGTGAAGCGTGAAGCCGGCCACTTGGGCCAGCGCATGAACGCCCGCGTCGGTGCGCCCCGAACCGGCCACCAGCACAGGCTCACCGTCGATTTCAGTGAGCACTCGCTGCAACGCAAGCTGGATCGTTTCCTGCCCGGACTGCACTTGCCAGCCATGGTAAGCGGCGCCGTCGTAGGAAATTTGAATTTTTAAGCGCCGAGCGGTAACCTTGCCGCGATCCAAACGCATACTATACCATTGAGGTTTCGGTCCAAATTTTCCGGGAACTTCCGAGCTCCCGGCTCGTCTGTCAAGAATAGCCTGCTTAACTCATGACTCAGCTTCGTTCTCTCACTTCCAATTTGTGCGTCCTACTATTGATCGCGCCGGTGCTGGCGCCTGCCCAGTCCGGCGTGATGGTAAAGGAGCCGGTTGGGACCGGGTTCTTCGATAGATTCAAGTCGCACTATGAGCCCCGCGACATTTCGCCGATCCGGTTGTCGAACTCGGCCCGGCTGGAATCGCTGCTCCGCGCCGGCAAGCTCTACCTCTCCCTGCGTGACACAATCGCGCTGGCGCTTGAGAATAACCTCGACATCGAATTGCAACGTTACGGTCCCGAGATTTCCCGCGCCAGCTTGTCGCGCGCCGAGGCGGGCGGATTGCTGCGCGGCGTGCCGCCGACGATTCAGGCCGGTCCTGCCAGCGCGCAGGCCCAGGCAACCGGCAGCCAGACCGGCGGCTTCGGTGGCGGCGGTACAGCTCAACGCACGGGCGCGGGGGGCGGCGGCGGCGACACGGGCGGTACGGTCATCACGGCCACTGGTACGGCATTCCAAAATCTCGACCCCGTTTTTGTCAGCTCGGTGAACTTCGGTCACCAGACGCGGCCCCAAGCCAACACGATCACGACCGGTCTTACCTCGACGGTTTTCGACTTTAGCCAACACAGCTATTCGATCAACAAGAGCTGGATCTCCGGCACCACGACCAGTTTCGGTTGGAACAATTCCAACCTAACCGGCAACAACCCGCTGTCCGACATCAACCCGTCGAAGACCTCCAACTTCCAGTTGCAGGTATCACAGCGCATCCTGCAAGGCTTCGGCGTCGCGGTGAACAATCGCAACATCCGGATTCAGAAAAACAATCTCAAGGTCACCGACCTCCAGTTTCGCGCGCAGTTGCAGACTACCGTGGCGGCCGTCACTAATCTTTACTGGGATCTGGTCAGCTTCAACGAAGACGTGAAGGTGAAGCAGCAGGCGCTCGATCTGTCCAAAAAGCTTTTCGAAGACAACAAGAAGCAGGTCGAAATCGGCACGCTCGCCCCGATTGAGGTCGTGAGCGCCGAGGCGCAGGTTGCGACGCGCGAGCAGGAACTCCTGACCAGCGAGACCGTTCTGCTGCAACAGGAAACGATCATCAAGAACGCGCTCAGCCGCACCGGCGTCGCCAGCCCTTCACTCTCCGATGCGCACATTGTTACGACCGACCGGATCCGCGTGCCGGATGTCGAGCCGGTTGTGCCGCTGCAGGATCTGTACGCCACCGCCATGCAGGATCGGCCCGACGTGCAACAGACGAGAATCAATATCGAGAACGCCAAAATTGGCTTGCTCGGCAGCCGGAGCCAATTGTTGCCGTCGCTTGACATCCAGGGCAACCTTCAGAACAACGCGCTGGCAGGTACGGTCAACGCCTTGTTGCTTCGCGGCAACCCGCTGCCGCGCAATGTGGATCCCTACTTCATCGGCGGCTTCGGCAAGACGCTTGGCCAACTATTCCGCCGCAACTTCCCCGATTACTCGCTCGGCTTCACATTGAACGTGCCGCTACGCAATCGCTCAGCCCAAGCCGACATGATCATCGATTCGCTCAATCTGCGAACGGCGGAGTTGAACGAACAGCGCGCGCTCAATCAGATTCGCGTGGATATCTCCAACGCGGTGATCGCCACCCGTCAGGCCCGGGCCCGGTTTGAAGCGGCGTTGAAGGCGCAAACCTTGCAGGAGCAGACCCTCGATGCCGAACAGAAGAAGTATGCGCTCGGAGCTTCGACGGTTTACTTTGTGATTCAGTACCAACGCGATCTCGCGCAGGCGCAGTCAAACGTAGTGGCGGCCCTTTCCTCCTACGCGAAAGCGCGTGTCGAGTTGGATCGCGTCACCGGACAGACCATCAAAGTGAACGAGATCGACGTGGTGGAAGCGATGGCCGGACGCGTCAGCCGCGGGCCCGACGCCCTTCCGCCTGAAGGAAAATAGGTTTCGCTCCTTACGTTTCCCAGAATGCGAACTTCTGGTTGCTGACCGTTTCGGCTCTTCAACAAGACGCCTACAGTATTCAAAAAAAACGCTTACAATAAAGGTAATGCCGAAGCGACGAAAGGCTCCCAGGCAAACTATTTAAGTTCGCGACTCGCCGCGGTTCGGTCAGGTCTTCGATGTCGTTGGCAAGGATTGGACAGGCAAAGAATGGCAAATCAGGCTTATTTGAATGAAAAACCTTTTTGTCGGTAATCTGAGCTTCGGCGTGACCGAAGACTCCATTCTGTCCGCGTTGGAAGCCTACGGCGCCCAACAGCATTTGGAATTGGGCCGCAAGGAAGCGTCGGCGTTTGCGTTCGTGGACGTGGATCAGGAAACACTATTGGTTCCAGGTGAAACGGCGAACCTGGTCACACAATGGATTAGAACACACGCCCCGGTGGGTCAGATCCGGGAGATTGAAGCTTTGGCCGAAGCGGTCATAGGGAACAAGCAACAGGCCCATAGATGGCTCTCTGATCCAAACCTTGCCCTGGGCGACAAGGCACCGATAGACCTCCTCGGCAGTGAACAAGGGTACGAACGGGTCAAGACTTTGCTGCTTCGAATCGAGTACGGAGTGCTCGCATAAAAAATGCGAGTGGTGCGCCTCGCGAAACGGCCTTACACCGATCTTTCCGGCCAGGGAGCGGCCAACACGGGCGGGCGCTGGAACTCGAAGGGGAAGCCCGTAGCCTATTCCGCTTCCTGTAGTGCGCTCGCGGTCGTCGAGTACCTTGCGCACCTCGGATCGCTGCCATTGGGTCTTATGATGATGTTGATCGAAGTGCCTGACACTTTGCCCATCGAAAGAGTAGCCTTCGTACCCGCGGATCCGGCGGCTTTTATTCGGATCGGAGACGATTGGCTCGACAGCAATTCCACGGCAGTGCTGGAAGTTCCATCTGTCTTGGTGCCGAGGCAAACGAACTATCTCATTAACCCGCATCACCCTTTATTTGGAGCGATCAAAGTCGTCGAAACCAGCCCCTTCGCGTTTGACCGCAGACTCCTGTCGGCTTTCGCATCAACGCCGTAAGAACGCATCCGGTGCGCACACCCCCCAGTCTCCGCGAAAATTCGCTGCCCTGCCGCAACCCGCTACAATTAAAGATTACCCACATGCTGTCCTCCCGTCTCGGTGGCAGTCTCCTCGACCGTCTCAAGCAAGGCATTCAGAAAACCCGCGCCGGGCTGGTCGAGGCGATTGAAGACACCATCCATGGCAAGAAAAAGATCGATGCCGATCTGCTCGAAGAGCTCGAATACAAGCTCATCGGAGCCGATATCGGCGTCCGCACGACCAACGAAATTCTGGAGCGCATTCGCCAGCGCGTGGACCGGAAGCTGGTCAATGACTCGGGAGAACTGCGCAATCTGATTCGGGAGCATCTGCTCGAAGTCCTCCAAGGCGCCGAGCGCCCGCTACGCTGGGCCGCCTCTCCACCCACTGTGTTGATGATGGTTGGAGTAAATGGCGTCGGCAAAACGACCACGATTGGCAAACTTACCGCCCTGTTCAAAAGTGAAGGCAAGACGGTGCTCATGTGCGCGGCCGATACGTTCCGCGCCGCGGCGATCGAGCAGCTCGAAGTATGGGGTCAGCGGACCCAGACCGACGTCATCCGGCAGCAGCAAGGATCCGACCCCAGCGCGGTCCTGTTCGATGCGCTGCAAGCCGCCAAGTCGCGCGGGGTGGACGTTGTCATCGTCGACACCGCCGGGCGGCTGCATACCAAGGCCAACCTGATGACCGAACTCGAAAAGATGACGCGCACGGCGCAGCGCGTAGTTCCCGACTCGCCACACGAAGTGCTGCTCGTGATGGACGCCACCACCGGACAAAACGGGCTGGAACAGGCGCGCAAATTCACTGAGTCCAGCGGCGTCACCGGCATCGTGCTTACCAAGCTGGACGGCACGGCCAAGGGCGGCGTCATCGTCGCGATCTCGCGCGAGCTCAGCGTCCCCATCCGCTTTGTGGGCATCGGCGAACAGGTGAACGACCTGTTGCCGTTCGATCCCGAAAAATTCATTGAGTCGCTCTTCTCATGACGGACTCACGATTCTTAACGCTGGCCATTGAGGAAGCCCGGCTCGGGCTGGGCGAGACGAGTCCGAATCCGGCCGTTGGCGCGCTCGTCGTACAAGGCAACGAGATTCTCGGACGCGGATATCATACCTGGACGGGAGTGAAGCACGCGGAAATCGTCGCACTCGAACAGGCTGGCGTCCGGGCCAAAGGCGCGACCCTTTACGTCACGCTTGAGCCCTGCAACCATCAGGGGCGAAGCGGCCCCTGCACCGAAGCGATCGTCTCAGCGGGCATTCAGCGAGTAGTGGCGGCGATGCAGGATCCCAACCCGCTGGTGTCGGGCCACGGGTTCGCCAGGTTGCGCGAGGCGGGCATCGAAGTTGTCGTAGACGAAAGCTCCCGAACCGAGGCGGCGCAACTCAACGAAGCCTTCATTCACTACATGACTACCGGCCGCCCCCTGGTGACGATCAAGGCCGCGCTCACGCTCGATGGCAAGATCGCCGCGCCGGTCGACAACACCGGCTGGCTCACCAGTGAATCGGCCCGCGCGCACGTCCAGGAACTCCGGCATCAGGCCGACGCAATCCTGACGGGTATCGGCACGCTGCTCTCCGACGATTGCCTGTTGACGGACCGCACGACCCGGAAGCGCAGCCGCCCGCTCATGCGCATCGTGCTCGATTCACAATTGCGTATTCCGCTGACTTCGCGCATGGTGGAGAGTTGCGCCAACGACGTCATGGTGGTGACGACTTCGCTCGCTTCGCCCGATCGCCGCAAAATGCTCGAAGATCGCGGCGTGCGCGTGCTCGAAGCGGACGCACCCGGTGGCCGCACCGACATTGCCCAGGTCGTGAATGCGTTGGCTAAGGAGCGCTATCTTTCGCTGATGATCGAAGGCGGCAGCAAGGTAAACTGGGCGTCGCTTGAAACGGGCGTCGCCGACAAAATCTACTTTTACTACGCGCCGAAAATTCTAGGCGGCCTGCAGTCGCTACCCGTCGCAGGCGGCACCGGCCGCTCGCGGCGCTCCGACGCAATTCAATTCTGCGACGTGACGCTGCACGCGATCACTCGCGAGGAGTTCGCTGTCGAAGCCTGGCTGGTTAAACCGTAATGTTCACCGGCATTGTCGAAGAAGTCGGACGCGTCGAAGCGATCGAGCCGCGCGAGGCCGGCGTGCGAATGCGATTTGCCTGCTCCCGTGTCGTTAAGGATGCCGCGAAGGGTTCCAGCATTGCAGTCAACGGCGTTTGCCTGACGGCGCTCGATCTGGCGCCGCACGGGTTTTCCGCGGACTTGGCGCCCGAGACTCTGCAACGGACGAATCTCGGAGATCTCCTGCCCCTCGGGCCCGTGAATCTGGAACGTCCGGTTGCGGTGGGCGACCGTCTGAGCGGCCACATTGTGCAAGGGCACGTCGATGGAACGGGTATCCTCGAAAGCCTGGAGGCCCTGGGTTCGGACAACTGGTGGCTGCGCCTGCGTGTGCCGGCGGAGCTTGACCGCTACCTCGTCTACAAAGGCTCGATCTGCCTCGACGGCATTAGTCTCACTGTCGCCTCGATCGAAGATCGGCTGTTGTCGGTGACGATCATTCCCCACACCTTCGAACACACCAACCTGTGCGCCCGCCGCCCTGGAGACCGTCTCAACATTGAATGCGACATTCTCGCCAAGCACGTAGAGAAGTTGATGGGACGTTTGGACCTCGCCGCTAAAGCATTTCCATCGTAGGACCGTGGCGGCTGGCTTCCGAGCCGCCATGCGCAAGCATGCGGTCTACGCGATCCCGAGCGTCTCGCGTGTGATGCGGCCGCCTGCGTCAATCACCGTTGCCCGTGTCACGGCAAGGTCGGCGCCATAGATCATAACCGGCGGCTTGTGGGGACGATGCGCTGGGCCGGCGGTGAAAGGACCGCTGGGAATTCCACCAAGTCGATCGTGTTTGTTTCGCGTGGCACGAAGAATTAACCCTGCAACTCCCGCACGATCTCAGCCGCCACGCCACGGGCCTCTGCCACCGCTTCGCGCGGGAAACTAATCGCACCGACGCGCGCATGCCCGCCCCCGCCATACCGCTCGCAAATCGACGCAAGGTTGTGTCGCACCTCGCTCACCCACGGATTTGAGCCGACCGAAATTTTGGTCCGGAACGAAGCGGTCAGCACCGACACAGTGTAAACCGAATCGGGGAACAAGTAATACGGGATGAATTTGTTATAGCCTTCGACGCCTTGATCGGCCAGATCGAAAAATACTACTCCCGATTCGTGCCTGCTCACCGACTTGATCAAACCGATCGAATTGCGATGCTGCTCGTACAACGGCCGGAACTCGGCTTGCACGCGCGGGTCGGCGGCAATGTCCGCAAGCTTCGTCGTTTGCATCTTGCCGATAATGTAGGGCACGGCATCCGGACTCTTTGAGCCCTCGATCACCAAAACCAGTTGTGTCGCCGGCGCCTTGATCTCGACGGCCTCATGCGGATTCGAATAGCGCGCGCCGTCGATGATGTCCGCCCACTCCACCAGTTCATTCAACTCCGGTGCGCGAAAGCCATACTTCTCACGAGCGATGTCGGCGATGAACATCGTGCAGGAACGGTAGCGTGGATCGAAGTAGTGTTGCGGCGAATGCAGGCTCTTATAGTATTCGGCGTCTTCCGGCGTCAGGAACGCGCTTTGATGATGATCGAACCACCAACTGAGTTTGGGTTGCGCAGCGAACTTAAAATCGACAATCGCGTTTACGTCGCCATCGAACAACGCAGGATCCCAAGTCTGGTTGGGGGTGTGCATCATCCCCCGATAGAGAAACTCCGCGTCCGCGTGAAATTTTTCGCGCAGGAAACGGCTGAAGAAGGCGGCCGAGGCTGCGCCGTCAAAGCAGTGGTCGTGATGGAGAACGCGTACCCTCATGTCCAGTAGGGGAAAACCTACTACACTCCCAAATTCAGAGGGTCAAAGTCAAATGGCATTGCCGCCCGTAGGTAGCCGGGCCGCGGCGATCTGGGCGATGTCGAGCAAACGAGGCGGCGCGGTCGACAGACCATTCAACGCATCGCGGAACATCGTATTGCAAAACGGGCAGGCGGCGGCCACTACGGACGCCCCCGTATCCACCAGTTCTTTGGCGCGCGTGACGCTGACGCGATCGCCTTTTTCCTCGCCTAGAAATGCGAGTCCCCCGCCCGCGCCGCAACAGAACGATCGCTCACGAGCGCGCGGTGGATCGATCACCGGACCCGCCAGCGCCGCCACCTGACGCGGCTCGTCATAGGTTCCGCGATAGCGGCCGAGATAGCAGGGATCGTGGTAGACCACCTTCTCCGCCGGCGCGGTGGCCGCTGGAAGCTTGTTCTCCAGCCGCGCCAGCAATTCGCTGTGATGCTCGATCGGCGGCGCTTCGCCGTACTCACGCCAATCCTCCGAAATCGTGCGGACGCAATGCGGGCAGATCGAAACCATCTTCTTCACGCCGGCCGCGCCGATGGTCTGGAGGTTCTGTTCCGCCAGTTGCGAAAAGGCGAGGTCGTTGCCCAATCGCCGCGCACTATCGCCCGTGCATTTTTCCTTCTTCAACACGCCGAACGTCACTCCGGTGTGGCGCATCACGCGCGTCAGCGATTCGACGATCTCGCGGCCCTTGGGATCGTACGCTCCCATGCACCCCAGCCACAAACAATACTCCTGCGACCCGTCATAGATCGGCAGGCCCGCCTTCTGAATGAATTTGTCGCGTTCGCTTGACGCCATGCCAAGTGGGTTGCCGTAGCGTTCCAGATTGAGGAACAACTTGGTGCCGTGGCCGTCTTCCCACTGCCCCGTGTTGACGGCCCCGCGGCGCAATCCCACAATCATCGGCAAGTGTTCGATTCCCAGCGGGCATTGGTACTCGCAGGCTCCACAGGTCGTGCATTGAAACGCCGCCTCTTGCGAGAGATGTTTGCCCAGAAGCGGCTCTTCGGAAGCGGGTCCGAATTCGTTGAGATACCCTCGCATCCCGAGCGCGATTTCTTTCGGGTTCAGCAGCTTGCCGGTCGCGTTGGCCGGACAGTGCTCCGTGCAGCGCCCGCACTCAACGCAGGAAAACGCCTGGAGCGCGGCTAGCCGCGTCACGTCTTTTCCGGTGGTCAGTCCGAAGTCTTCATCGCCCACCAACGGAGGAATCTTGCTGAAGCCGCCGCGGGAGAGAAAAACCGAGGCCGGGCTCAGGATCAAATGCAGATGTTTGGTGTGAGGGACAAGCGGCAGAAAAATCGCGAGCGCCAGCGTGTGCGTCCACCAGACAACCCGGCCGGTGTTTAAAACATAATCGGCCAGATACGTCAGCATCAGCGTAAGAATCAGGAGCGCGATGAACCCGGACTCGATCGACACTTGCTCACCCAGCCATTTCGGCCGGACCAGGAACCGGCGCACAGCCAACCCCACAATCGACACCGCGACCGTCACGCCGAAGCAGGCGGCCAGCAGGAAATAGGCGCGGCCAAACCATCCGTCTCGATCCAGGAGGCGGAAACCAAGGCCCGACGCCAGATGATCGAGCGTCACCAACGCAAACGCACAAAAACCCCAAAACACGAAGGCATGCGCAAGTCCAGGCAGTGGCCGCTCGCGAATCACCTTCGATTGCAGCATCACTTCGCTGATGAATTCGGTCACGCGCGGCCCCAGCGGCGCCAGCGAAAACCCGGCATCGGGTTTGGCAGCGCGAATGATCGCAACCACTCGCCCAAACCTGTGCCAGAACATGGCCAGCGAAGCCGTAAAGACGGCGATCGTCAGCGTGGTCTCCCACCAAGCCGGTAAGTGCATCAGTAGGACTGTAGCACGGTAAAATGGAGAGCAGTGCGAATACTTGTGGCGGGCGCGGCGGGTTTTATCGGTTCCCATCTCTGTGATCGTTTGATTGCCGAAGGCAATCGGGTGGTGGGGGTGGATAACTTCATGACCGGTTCCCGGGACAACGTCGCCCACCTGGCGGGACACCCGGACTTTTCCCTGATTGAGCACGACATCACCGAAACCCTCGAGATCGATGGGAAGCTGGATGCGGTGATGAATCTGGCTTCGCCGGCCAGCCCCAAGGACTATCTGGCGCACCCGATCGAGACGCTCGCGGTTGGATCGGCTGGTTCGCGGAACCTACTGGAAGTCGCTCGGCGGCATCGGGCGCCGTACCTGCTGACCAGCACTTCGGAGTGTTACGGCGACCCGCTTGAACATCCGCAAGTGGAAACATACTGGGGCAACGTGAATTGCGTGGGCCCGCGCTCCTGCTACGACGAGAGCAAACGTTTCGCCGAAGCGATGACCATGGCCTACCACCGCACTTTTGGCGTGCAGACCAACATCGCGCGCATCTTCAACACCTACGGTCCGCGGATGCAGTTGGACGACGGGCGAGTGGTCCCGGCGTTTGTCGATCAGGCTCTGCGCGGCCAGCCCTTGACGGTCTTCGGTACCGGCTCACAGACCCGCAGTTTCTGCTATGTGGCGGACATGGTGGACGGTTTGTGCCGGTTATCGAAATCGGATGAGCGCTACCCGGTGAACCTCGGCAACCCTGTGGAACTGACGATACTCCAATTTGCCGAGCGCATCAAATCCGCAGCCGGGTCGACCGCGCCGATCGTGCATCAGCCCTTGCCCGAGGACGACCCGAAGCGGCGGCGCCCGGATATATCGAAAGCCAGGCGATTGCTGGACTGGGAGCCGAAAGTGGATCTCGACGAGGGTCTACAGTTGACGATTGCCTACTTCCGAAACAAGCTTCAACTTCCTCAGGCGTAGCGCATTCGAAATCACCGAGACGGACGAGAACGTCATCGCCGCCGACGCCAGCATGGGGCTCAACAGGATTCCGAAGAACGGAAAGAGCACACCCGCCGCCACCGGCACGCCCAGCAAGTTATAAACAAACGCGAAGAAGAGATTCTGTTTTATGTTGCGCACCACGGCTTCGCTGAGCACACGGGCACGCAGGAGCCCGGCCAGATCGCCTTTGACCAGCGTGATCCCGGCTGACTCGATCGCGACATCGGTTCCGTTGCCCATGGCGATGCCCACGTGGGCGCGCGCCAGCGCCGGAGCGTCGTTGACGCCATCGCCCGCCATCGCGACGATTTTACTCCGACTCATTAGTCCTTCCACGATCGCGTGTTTGCCGGCCGGGAGGATGCCGGCATGAACCTCGGCGATGCCCACCGCGCGAGCGGCAGTCTCGGCTGCTTCGCGATGATCGCCGGTGATGAGCACCGTGTCGATGCCCTTGGCTCGCAAATTCTCCACCATCGCCTTCGCGGTGGGTTTGATCGGATCGGCAAATTGGAGCGTCGCTTCCACCTTGCCATCCACGGCCAGATAGGTCCCGGCCTGCGCAGGGACGGCGAGATTCAACTGCTCCAGCATCGCCGCATTGCCCAGCGCCGCCGCGCGGCCTTCGACGACGCCGACCACGCCCTTGCCTGGCAGATACCCAAACCGCTGGACCGCAGTGGGCGCGATGCCACACTCGCGCGCAAACCCGAGTACGGCGGCGGCCAGCGGATGTTCGCTCGCTTGCTCCAGGCTCGCGGCAATCCGAATCAAATCGTCGCGCCTGGGCTCGAAGGCCGTGACGCGAGGGCGTCCTTCGGTCAAGGTGCCTGTCTTATCGATCGCCAGCGTGTCGACTCGCGCCAGCGTCTCCAGCGCCTCGGCGTTTTTCACCAGCACGCCGGCTTGCGCCCCTCGCCCCGTGCCAACCATAATCGACATCGGCGTGGCCAATCCTAAAGCACATGGGCAGGCGATGATCAGCACCGCAATTGAGTTCAGCACGGCGTAGGTGAGCCGTGGTTCCGGGCCGGCAAAATACCAGACGGCGAACGTTACCAGCGACACCAGCACGACCGCCGGAACGAACCACGCGGCCACCCGATCGGCCAGCCGTTGAATTGGAGCGCGCGTCCGTTGCGCCTCATTGACCATCTTCACGATCTGCGCGAGCAAAGTGTCGCGGCCCACCCGCTCGGCGCGCATGACGAACGAGCCATTGCCGTTTAAAGTCCCGCCAGTGACACGCGCGCCAATCGCCTTTTCCGCGGGCATCGCTTCGCCGGTCACCATCGATTCGTCGACGCTGGATGCGCCCTCCTCCACCACCCCATCCACCGGCACACGCTCGCCGGGCCGCACACGCAGACGATCGCCCTTGACCACTTGCTCCAATGACATGTCGCTTTCGGCGCCGGACGCCTCGACCCGGCGCGCGGT
This sequence comes from Acidobacteriota bacterium, assembly GCA_043755595.1. Taxonomy (GTDB): domain Bacteria; phylum Acidobacteriota; class Terriglobia; order Bryobacterales; family Bryobacteraceae; genus VFZP01. Next base: position 46,045 of record JAYUSQ010000094.1, read on the forward strand.
TTTCGGAGCCAGTTGCAGCAGCGCCCGAATCGCGCTCGAAGTTTGCGCGCGGGCCCGTAGCTCAAGCACCTGTCCCAGGAGCACCAGCGAGATGATAACGGCCGCCGCTTCAAAGTAGACGCCGCCGTGCAACTCATGCGGAAAATACTGCGGCCCGAGCGTGGCTGCGGTGCTGAGCGCAAACGATGCCCCCACGCCTAGCGCGATCAACGTGAACATGTTCAAACGCCCGGTGACCAGGGATTGCCAGCCTCGCACGAACAACGGCCACCCACACCACATGACCACTGGCAAAGACAGCGCCAATTGAATATCCTGCCGTTGGTGCAGCATTCCGAGGACAAACACCGGCAGCGTGAAAACCAGACTGATCCAGAACCGGCGCGACATGTCGTCGAGCTCGGGATTGCCCTGGCCGGCTAACGAAACTTCGATCGGTTCGAGGGCCATGCCGCAAATTGGACAAGAGCCGAAGGTCTTCCGCACGACTTCCGGGTGCATCGGGCACGTGTACTTGCCTTCAGGCATCGGCTCGGGAGCGGCTTGGCGGTGTAGGTATTTATTAGGATCCGCCTTGAACTTCTCGACGCAATGAGTGCTGCAGAAGTGGTAGGTGACGCTCTCAAAAGCGACCGACCCAGCCGCGCGGGCTGGGTCGACATTCATTCCACAAACTGGGTCTTTCACGGACTTCGGAACGACGATCGCAAAAGGGTTCGAGGCCACCTTTAGTGGGCTGGCGCGCCGTGCGCCGCGGCCGGAACAGGCGCATCAGGCGAATTTGGCAGGGTCTTACCCCAGTTGGCCGGGTAAGGCAAATAGTGGCGCGCCGCGTAATCCTGCCCGATCATGATGAGCATGATCGCCAGAAAGACGATACCGGAAAGCGCCGACATCCTCGTGATCGCCGATGCCTGGCGAAGCTCCATGAAGATGTACATCACCATGAATGCCTTGGTGCCGGCGATTGCGAGCGCAATCGGAGTATTCAGCAGGCCCAGGTCGAACTTGGCTGCGAGCACCGTAATGCCCGTGAAGACCATCAGCGCCAAAAACACGCCGACATAATGACTAACCGGCGGCACGAAGTGTTGGTGGTGGTTCTCTTGGGACATACCTTAATGCTTCCCTCCGGCGGGCAGATTGAATCCCAGCAAATAGAGCAACGGGAACAGGAAGATCCAAACGATATCGACGAAATGCCAATACAAGCCCATATTCTCGATCGGGCCAAAATAGCGGGCGTGGTAAGTGCCCTTGCTCGCCTTGTAAATGAAATACAAGAGCAGCCCCGCCCCAATCACCATATGCAAGGCGTGCATGCCGGTCATCGTGAAATAGAAAACATAGAACATCTGCGAACCACCGGCATTGGCGGCATCGGGCCATTGAAAGTTATAACCGGGAACCAAGTGGTGCGTGAACTTGTCGGTGTACTCGACGACTTTTACTCCGAGAAATACGAAACCGAGGATCAGAGTCCCGATCAGATAGCGCACAATAGCAGGGTTGTTACCCAACATCGCCGATCTGACCGCCAGGGCCATAGTCAAAGAACTAAGAATCAGAACGATCGTGTTCGCCGCGCCCAAATAGACATTCAGGTGGTTGCTGGCTGTTTCAAACCCGAGCGGCATCATGCTGCGATAGATCGAGTATCCGCAGAACAGCCCGCCGAAGAACATGATTTCCTGGGCCAGGAACACCCACATGCCGAAGGTGGTGGAGTCTAGCTGCTGCTCGATATCCTCAAACTGGTGCGCGAACCCAGGCGGATGTGCGCCATGTGAATCGCCTCCAGCGGCGCCGTGCGATGTGGTGGTCGGTGCGTGCGTTGCCATTGGTTTCCTGCGAGAGTTAGTGCCCGGCTCCGGGCGCGTAGTTATAGGGCTCCTCGGTCACACGAGGAACTTTCAAGAAGTTTTCAGTCGGCGGGGGCGAGGGGATCTCCCACTCCATTCCCTTCACGTTCCAGGGATTCGGTCCAACCCGTTTGCCTTTGAATAGAGACCATCCAAGGTAGCAGGCCGGCAATAAATATCCAACCGCCAAAATCGAGGCGCCCAGGCTCGACATCACGTTGAACACCTGGAACTCAGGTGGATAAGCGTGATACCGGCGTGGCATGCCAAGGTAGCCAACCAGAAACTGCGGGAAGAACGTAGTGTTGAAGCCGATGAAAGTGAGCACGGCCGCGATCCGCGCCAGCCATTCGTTGTACATCCGGCCCGTCATCTTGGGCCACCAGAAATGCAGCCCGCCCATATAAGCGAAGATCGCCGAACCCACCATGATGTAGTGGAAGTGCGCCACGACAAAGTAAGTGTCGTGCATATGAATGTCCAAGCCCAAAGTCGCCAGGAACAGCCCAGTCACGCCACCGATCGTAAACAGCCCGATAAACCCGAAGGCGTACATCATCGGCGCCGAAAATTCAATCGAAGCCTTGTGCATCGTGGCCATCCAGTTGAACACCTTGATGGCCGACGGGATACCGACGAGGAACGTCAGGACCGAAAACACCATGCCGGCGTAGACGGACTGGCCCGACGTGAACAAGTGGTGGCCCCAAACGATAAAGCTGATCACGGCGATCGCAACCGAAGACAGCGCCACAAAGTGGTAGCCGTAGATGCGCCGTCTGCAGAAAGCCGCAGTCAATTCCGACATCACGCCCATCGGGGGCAGAATCATAACGTACACGGCCGGATGCGAATAGAACCAGAACAAATGCTGCATCAGAATCGGGTCGCCGCCCAGCTTGGGATCGAAGAAGCCAAAGCCCAAACCGCGCTCAAGCCCGACCAGAATTAAGGTGATCGCGACGACCGGCGTACCCAGAATCTGAATGATGCTGGTGGCATACATCGCCCATAAAAAGAGCGGCATCCGGAACCAGGTGAGTCCCGGCGCGCGCATCTTATGGATGGTGACGATGAAGTTCAGCCCGGTGAGAATCGAAGAGAAACCGGCGAAGAACGCACCTAGAATCGCCGTCAAAACCGCGCCGTTTGAATAAGTGCTGGAGTACGGCGTATAGAAGGTCCAACCGGTATCGACGCCACCTGCAAACGCGGTGTATAAAGCGAAGATCGCGCCCACCATGAAGCAATACCAGCTCAACAGGTTGATCTTGGGGAACGCCAGATCGCGCGCGCCGCACATGATCGGCACGAGGAAATTACCGAGTGTCGCCGGAATCGATGGGATGAGGAAGAAAAACACCATCGCGATGCCGTGCATCGTGAAGGCGCGGTTGTAATTCTCCGCAGTCATCATATCGCCCGCGGGGGTGAGTAACTCCAACCGGACCAGCATGGCGTAGAAGCCGCCGATCGCGAAGAAGACGCTGATCCCGATGAGATAGAGAATAGTGATTCGCTTGTGGTCGACCGTCAGCAGCCAACTGGCCAGGCCAGTAGTCGCGTTGAGATAGTTCTTCTCTTCGCTAGGCGGCGTCGGCGGAGGTGTATGAAGCGTAGGTATCGCGGTGACGCTCATTGGTTACTTTTTGCCTCCCTTCGTGGCTGCGGCGGCGGGGGCCTGGGCCGGAACGACCGCAGCGCTTGCCACAGCGTCCGGTTTCGTCAAGGTCTTGATGTAAGCGATCAACTGAAGTAGACCATCCTCGGAAATCTGCCCCTGAAAGGTGGGCATTTCCTGGTTCTGATATCCGGCGACGACTTTGGCCTGCGGCTTGAGTACCGACTCGCGCAAATAGGATTCGTCCACCATCGCGCGTTGACCGTTTTGCAGTTGCACCGGCTTGTTGAAGATATCTTTGAGCGTCGGGCATCGGCCCTTGTCGTCTGTTTGATGGCACGACGCACATCCAAGCCGGCTGAAGAGCCGTTCACCCGCCTGGGCCATAGACTCACCGCGATTCACACCGGCCAGCCAAGCCTCATAATCGGCCGCCTCCATCACGTGAACCGAGCCAACCATGCCTGAGTGTTGATTGCCGCAATACTCCGCGCAAAACAGATGGTACTTTCCAACCTTAGTGGGCTTGAACCACATGGTGGTGTACTTGCCCGGAACCACGTCTTTCTTGACGCGGAATGCCGGAATGAAGAACGAGTGGATCACGTCTTCGGTGGTCATCGTCATTTTGATGTCGCGCCCCACCGGCAGGTGCAGTTCGTTGATCTCGCGATGGCCTTCCGGATGCTGAGTCTTCCACATCCACTGCTTGCCGACCGCATACATTTCCATGGCGCCCTCGGGCGGCGTATAGACGCGGAAGAAGATCACGGCGCCCCAGGCGAACATGATCAGCGTGATTAGGAATGGAATCACGCTCCACGCCACTTCAAGGAGCATACTGTCCTTTTGAGCGGCAGGCACGAAGTCAGGGTCGCGCCGCTGATAGGCAATCGCGAAGTAGGCGCAGCCTCCGAAGATAACCACCGTAAAAAACAACGAGACGGCAATCAAAAAGAAGTACAACGCGTCCACCTGACCCGCCATCGACGAGGCGGCATCAGGAAACAGAGGAAAATTCCACATGACCTTGCTTTCCCCGCTTACTATTTTCGCGGTACGTCACCAGCCAGAACAACAGTAGACTCAAGACCGTGAGCACGCCCCCGGCGCGCATCAGATTGAGGACCATCAGGCTGTATTTGCCCGTGGCCGGATCGTAGTGAAAACAGTAGAGCAAAATTTGATCCACTACCGAACCGATCTTACCTTGGGCCGCTTCGACCAGCGCCAGGCGCAGGTCGCGAGCCGAGTATTCGACTCCATAGAAATATCTCGCCAGACGGCCGTCCGGCGTCACAACCATAATTGCGCTGGCGTGCGCCCACTGGTTCTTCACCGTATCCCGCTTGAAACGGAATCCGGCCGCGTCGGCGACCTTTTGAATATTAACCTTGTCACCCGTCAGGAAATGCCAACCGGCAGCCCCGCCCGGACGTTTATAGCGATCCACATATTCGGCCTTTTTCTTGGCCGCCAAGGCCGGCGTCTCTTCCGGGTCAAAGCTGATCGCCACGATATCGAAGTCAGTCCCGGCATTCAGCTTCAAAACCCGCAGTGACCGCAGTGCGCCGTTGAGCACCATCGTGCATAACATCGGGCATTCATAGTAAACCAGCGCTAGAATCGTGGGCCGCTTGCCCATCAACTGGCCGATCCGAACTTTCTGGCCGTTCTCACCGTCGAATTCGGCATCCAGCGGAATCTGCGAACCGAGTCTTTGATCGATACCGACTTCTTTTAACTGCTCCGGGATCTCAGTGCCCAGCGGAACCTTGCCCACGTCGGCCCGCGCCGGCCATAAAGCCAGCGTAAGGGCTGCGGTGACGAAGACGGTGGAGCGGATCGGTATCATTATTTTTTAACTGGCGTCCCCATAGCGGCAGGAGCCATGGCAGCTTTAGCGCCAGGCAGCGCCCCGCGCGAGGCGATAACTTCGATGGCCTTTTCGATCGGCATGCGGACGGCGCCCGAATGAGGCTCACGGCTATAAGACGTCATGAAGTCTTCTTCGTGCGCTCTGAACTGTTGCAGGTCGCCCGCCTGATTCACCTGGAGCCGGGGCGTCGGTGGTAAGCTCCGCTCATATTCCGCGGCGGTCGGGGTACGATCCAGCGACGGGGGGAACTTCACAAACGCGTACAGCAGGACAGCCATCGACAACATTCCCAGCGCAACCGTGACAAAGATGCTCGCAGTCCAGACCTTAATCTGTTTTGTGTCGGCGTCCGTAGTCTCGTACGGGGCCGCTTGATGACCGGTGACAGTGTGTGTCGGCTTCATGGTCTAGTGATGACCTCCCGTAGCGAGTTTCGCGGCTTCGATCGGCATCAGCGGCTTACGGCCCAGTTGATGCGCGAAGAATCCAACCCAGAGTCCGAATAATCCGATCGGCGCCACGATATCCATCCAGTGAATAAATACATGGCTGGCTTCCTTCACACTATAGAAAGCGGGAACTATCAACCATTGCAGGTCGATCAGCCGCATGAACAGCATGAACGTCGCGATCACGCCAAGGATAGCCGACTTCTTCTTATTGAATCGCATCAACAACAGAAAGAATGGCAGCGCGAAATGGAAGATCATCAGGCAACCCGCCATGGTATTCCAGGGCCCTAGCGTGCGCTTGTAATACCACGGCGTTTCTTCCGGCAGATTGGCGGACCAAATAATCAGGAACTGCGAAAAGTTAACGTACGCCCACAAACAGACAAAGGCGAACATGAGTGTGCCGAAATCGTGAAAGTGATTCGGCTTCAGCAGGCGCGACATTGGCTCTTCTTCCGCCAACCGGCGCATGACCAGAATCATGAACGCCATCGTCGACAGCGCGCCGCCGATCAGATACAAAACCCCATACATCGTCGACGGCCAGTGCGGCTCCAACGACATGCCCAGATCGAAGGCGGCGAAAGTGATCGTCAGCATGTGGATCACAATGCCCGGCCCGCTCAAGTTACGAAGTTTGTCTTTCGCGATTTCCGTCTCTTCGACGGTGCGCCCGGCCGCTTGCTCATTCGAGAACCGGTTCAGATAGTAACCCAGCAGATACCAAGCCGTAAAGTAGAACAGAATCCGCCAGATAAAGAACCCCTCGTTCAGCCAAGCCGCCTTCTGCTGGAGGATATGATCGTGCGCCAGCACTTCCGGCTTCGCCCACTCATACAGCGTGCGCAGGTTCATCAGAATCGGAATAGAGAAGAGCAAATTCAAAGGCAGCGTGCGAGACCCGGCCTCAAACAACGGGCGTAACAGCACACCCCACTGGCCGCCCACCAGGTGATGCAGGCACAACAACCCATTGCAGGTAACCGGAATAAGCAGTGTGTAGATAAACGCCAGCAGGTACGACCGCAGGAACTGCTCGGAATTGGCGGTCAAGCCATAGAGGCACAGTAGGACTCCGGCCAAGCCCACGAAGAATGCTTTGTTGCGAAAGCTCGAAAGGTCGGGCATGTAATTGGTGCTGCTCATTTTCAGTGGGCCGCTCCTGCCGGAGCGGGAGTCTGTGCGGCGGCGGCGGGTTTCGCCTGTAACTGGCCGCGATCGGCTTCGGGCACGTCTTCGATCGTGGCGTTCTGGCTAAACTGCAGCACCCGCACATAGGCGGCGATCGCCCAACGATCTTCCATCGGAATTCTTGATGAGTAACTGACCATCGCGCCGAACCCATTGGAGATCACGTCATAGATATAACCGACGGGCTGTTGGCGCAGCTTATCGGAATGGTAAGTGGGCGGATGTTTGAACCCGCGCTGCACCACCATGCCCTCGCCGTCGCCGGCCCGTCCATGGCAGGGTGTGCAATAGATATTGAAGCGTTGTTGACCGCGCTCGAGCAGGGCCTTGGTCACCGGCACGGGAAGCTCCGTCACAAACGAGCCGTCGCTGGCGCGTCCCTTCCACAGTCGGGTGTCGGTCTTCAACTTACCTCTGGCCACGGTGCCGTCTACAATCGGGCGGGCCGACCGCTGATCGGGCCAGAAAGAACTGGCGGCAAAAGGCTTGTACCTCGGCTGGTCATGCATGTCCTGCCGGCAGGAGCCAAGCAGAACGAGACCGGCCAGGAGGGGGAGTAAGTTAGTTCTCAACTGCCACTACCTCCTTCGGATGTTGTGCCTCTAGAAATTTGCGCGTAGCGGCCAGGTCGAACTTCGGATCGCCGGCTTCGATGCAGAGGAAGTACAAATCTGAACTCGCGCGCGAAAAGCGGGGATTGTTGAACACCGGATGATACGGCGACGGAAACCCGTTCATGATGATCATGCCGAACACCGCGCCGAAGGCCGACAAAAGAATCGTCGTCTCGAAGGTGGGAGGCACATAAGCCGGCCACGAAAACCACGGTCTGCCACCAACGTTCATCGGGTAGGCGATCATCGTGATGTAGTACATCAACCCGAAACCCAGCGTCATCCCGGCCAAGGCGCAACAAAAGACAATCCGTTGTACAGAATTGTCGTCCCAGCCAAGAGCGTCCGTCAGACCGTGAATGGGCACCGGAGTGTAGGCGTCCATCTTGCGGTACCCGGCGTCGCGAGCGTTGGCGCAAGCGGCCAATAGCGACTCCTGATCATGGAACTCGGCCATGATGCCGTAGACGTCAGTTGGCTCGGCGGCGTGCTGAGTGGTCTGTTCCTGCGACGGTGCGTAAGTACTCATGTCAGTGTTTGACCTCGGCGGGTTTCTTAACCAGGGTTCGCATTTCAAACATTGAAATCATCGGCAGGCCTCGAATAAAGAGGAACATCAGCATCGTGAACAAGCCCATGGTTCCGATAAACATGGCCCAGTCGGTAACGGTCGGGATGTACATGCCCCACGACGACGGCAGGAAGTCGCGGTGCAGAGACATCGGGATAATTACGAAGCGTTCCAGCCACATGCCGACGCTGACAAATTGGCAAACGATGAACAGCACCGTGGTGCTGCGGCGCGCCCACTTGAACCAGAGAATCTGGATCGACAAACCATTGCAGATCCAGAGCGCCCAATACAAATGGCGATAAGGTCCGTGTACCCGGTTCATCAACATCGCCCATTCGTAAGGATTGGCGCTGTACCAAGCCATGAATACTTCGAGGAAGTAACCGTAGCAGACGATCATCCCGGTGGCGAACATCACCTTCGCCATGTTCTCCAAATGCCGTTCTGTGATAAAGTCTTCCAGGCCGTACCACTTACGCACGGGGATCGCCAGCGTCAGCACCATGGCGAACCCGGCAAACACCGCGCCGGCGACAAAGTAAGGCGGAAACACGGTCGTGTGCCAGCCGGGAATCAAGCCGGTCGCAAAGTCGAACGAGACGATCGAGTGTACCGAAAGCACCAGCGGTGTCGAAAGCCCGGCCAGGATCAAGGAAGCCGTCTCATACCGGTGCCAGTGTTTGGCTGAACCCCGCCAACCCAGTGCGAGCCCGCCGAAGATGTACTTAGTAAATGTTCTGCTCTTGTCGCGCATCGTCGCGAAATCGGGTATCAAGCCCACATACCAGAACAGGATCGAAACAGTCGCGTAAGTCGAAACCGCAAACACGTCCCACACCAGCGGACTTCTCGGTTGCGGCCAAAGCGCCATCGTATTGGGATAAGGAAGCAACCAGTACGCCAGCCACGGCCGCCCGGTGTGGAACACCGGATACATGCCCGCGCACATCACCGCAAAAATTGTCATCGCTTCGGCAAAGCGTGCGATGGCCATACGCCACTCTTGCCGGAAGAGCATCAGAATCGCCGAAATCAACGTGCCTGCGTGACCGATGCCGATCCACCAGACGAAGTTGATAATGTCCATACCCCAGCCCACCGGCTGGTTGATGCCGAACATGCCGATACCGACCACCAGGAGATTCCCCATGGCGAATGGCAGCAATTGCAGCAGGACAATCGCGATACCGAGGATGATAAACCACTGCTTAGGCGTCGGCGCGCCTAGCACGACGCCAGAGATCTTGTCGCTGATGGTGGTGTTACTGTGCCGTTGGATCAATACCGGATCGGCATGCTCGGTATTAATAGGCGGCATTGATTGGTCGTGAACGGCCATATGTTAACCCCTCGCCTCCCCGTGCGCGCCATGCGCGGGCTCCGCGCCCTTGGGGGCGAGATCGTGATGGGGATTGGTGATCTTTGCCAGATATGTCGTCCGCGGATTAGTGCCAAGCTCAGCCAGCAATCCGTAATTGCGATTGTTCTTCTTCGCCTTGGCGATCTTCGAACTTGGGTCGTTCATGTCGCCGAAGATGATGGCGCCGCTGGGGCAAACCGCCTGGCAAGCGGTGATCGCTTCGCCGTCCTTGATCCGGCGGCTTTCCTTCTCCGCTTCGATCCGCGCGGAGTTGATGCGCTGCACGCAATAGGAGCATTTTTCCATCACGCCGCGGCTGCGGACCGTGACATTCGGATTGCGCAGGCCATGCAGGCTCTTCGTATCCCAATCGCTATAGAGGAAAAAGTTAAAGCGCCGCACCTTGTACGGGCAGTTATTCGAACAGTAGCGGGTGCCGACGCAGCGATTGTAGGTCATCTGATTGAGACCTTCTTCACTATGCGTCGTGGCGGCTACCGGACAAACGCTCTCGCAGGGCGCATTGTCGCAATGCATGCAAGTGACCGGTTGATGCACAATTCCCGGCGCATCCAGCGAGCCCTCAAAGTAACGATCCACACGGATCCAATGCATTTCACGGCCGCGATCGACCTGATCTTTACCGACCACCGGAATATTGTTTTCCGCCTGGCAGGCGATCGTGCAGGCGTTGCAACCGGTGCATGCGCTCAGATCGATCGACATACCCCACGAGTAGCCTTTGTATGCGTAGGCCGGATACAGCGAAAGCAGTTCGTGGCCCTTCTCCGCCGCCGTAGCAAAGCCGGGCGCCTTCGTGTATGCGTCAAGCGTGGAGGACCGGAGAATGTCCCGGCCTTCCATCGAATGATGTTCCTGGGTGACGGCCACGATTTGGCTCTTCCCCATGTTGCTGATCGTAACGCTCGGAGCTGTCCAAGGGGTCGACGAGTTACGCAGCTTATAGGCGTTGAAGCCGACATTATTGCCGATCTTACCAACACGCGTCCGCCCATAACCTAGATGGACCACGATCGAATCGTCGGCTTGGCCAGGCACGATCCAGGCCGGCCCGGTGACAGACTTCGCTAATTCCACCGTCGTACCGTTCTCGACGCCATGCTTTTGAGCCGTGGCAGGACTCATCAACACCGCGTTGTCCCACGTATACTTCGTCAGCGGCCGAGGCAGTTCCTGAAGCCAGGCATTGTTGGAAAAACGCCCGTCGCCGATCATCGGGCAAGGCCGGAACAACAATTCACCGTTGCCGACAGTCTTGGCCGCGCCTAATTCGGCGGCGAGTTCCTTGCGGATCCCGACGGCCTTTCCGGCTGGAGCCGATCCGGCG
>JAYUSQ010000095.1:0-56932 GCA_043755595.1 Acidobacteriota bacterium
CGGCGCCGAGCTCAGGTACAGCCATTCCAGACCGATGATATCGCGGAGTTTGCCAAGTCCTTCAGCTTGAATATTTTATAACACAGTAGTACTAGAGCGTTTTCACCTACAGTGTAGAGTGAATTGTGGGGCCAAGCTTTAGCTTGCGCGCGACTTTAGTCGCGCTCCGCCTCTACGTCCATTCTGAAAATGCTCTAGTCTTCACTCCCGAAAACCCCCGCCAACCCGCCGATCGCGCCCAACGGCCCGCGCTCATCTCCGCCCATCCGCCCCGGCGCCAGTTCACACCGCAGCTTATCGAGCGTCATGCTCTGAATGATCACCTTGCCAGGTCCAGTCAGATTCGCCAGGAATAATCCCTCGCCACCGAAAATCGCTTTCTTGATACCGCCGACAAACTCGATGTCGTAATTAACCGTCTCTTCGAACCCAACGATACACCCCGTATCGACCTGCAGTAACTCACCGGCTGCCAAATTAAATTCAATATGATCGCCGCCCGCGTGAATAAACACCACACCCGGCCCGGTCAGCTTCTCCAGGATGAAACCTTCGCCGCCCAGGAAACCGGCGCCCAGTTTCTTCACAAACGCAATGTTCAATTGCACCGAATTCTGTGCCGCCAAAAAGCTATCGCGTTGCACCAGCCAGCTTCTCCCGGCCGCTAGTTCAAATGCCTGAATGCGCCCCGGATAATCGCCCGCAAACCCAACCTCGCCCGGAGCCGTCGCAATGAAGTGCGTCATGAATAGGGACTCGCCCATCATCTTGCGCTTCAACGCGCCCCACAATTTCTGCCCGATCGAGTCGCCCTGCATCTTGGTTTCCCATTGGATGGTCCGCGTCTTGTAGAGCATCTTGCCAGCTTCGGCAAATACTTCCTGCCCCGGCTTCAGTTTCAGACGGGCGACCTGCAGGTTGTCGCCGTGAATCGTGAAATCAAGCGGCATCGACGGAGCCGAAGTCGCATACATCGGCGTCAGTGCGCCCCCGCCGGCCGCCCCAGCCGTCATCGGTTTCCCGCAACCCACGCAAAAGCGCGCGTCGTCGGCAACCTGGTTCCCGCACGCAGTGCAAAATGCCATAAAAGTAGAAGGCCTCCCCAATCCCGTATCTTACAATGAGAAACGAAAGCGTCCGCCTAGGGTTTAATCTTAGGTGGCAGCCGATTCATCCTACATGTCCCGAAATACGAGACTCGCCGGCATTTTGTTCCTTTCCGCGTCATTGGCTTTTCCAAGACGCGACGCGCAACTGTGCGGCACATATCCCGAACGCGCCGCTGAGGAGTTGGCGCTGCATCGCGCCGCTGCCCCGCGCCGCTTGCTCAAACAAGCCGCCTCCCGTCTCGCCGCAGCCAATCGCCCAGCTCCACGCGACATCGGCAACATCGCAATTCTTGAAGACGCCGACGGAGTTGTTGAACGGCGCAATCCCTTCAATCTTGCGCAACGCTCGATCACGTTCACCGGCAATCCCACCGGCGCCTACGCCTTCTCTGTCTCCACTCAGCCTGCCTACGATGCCACGCTCGCCCAAGCAGGCGCCGTCGTTGAAGGCTTGGGCGATGACGAATCTCGCAGCCTCGCTCTGCCTTTCGCTTTCCGGTTCTACGGAGGCGTCTATAACCGGATCTTCCTCAACTCCGACGGCAACCTCACCTTTGGAACCGCTGACTCGGCCACCAGCGCCCGTTCCTTAGGCCGCATGACCGCAGGCCCCGCACGCATTGCAGGATTCTTTGAAGATCTCGATCCGAGCGCCGGCGGGGAAGTGCGCGTCACCAGCGAACCATCGCGATTCGCCGTCAGTTGGGTTGGCGTTCCAGAATTTTCCGCCACCGGCCGCGGCCCGCGCAACACGTTTCAGATCGTGCTCAACCCTGACGGCGCCGTGGTCATCGCTTATGGAGTGATCGAAACGGCCAGCACGGTCGTCGGCATCGCGCCGGGCGAAGTACAAGGCGGAACGTCAGTCGTGAGCTTCACCGCCGGTTCGCCCGCCAGCTTCAATGGCGCGATCGCCGAGCGCTTCTCCAACGCGATCGAAGTCGACACTGTCTTCGCCGCGCAAAAATTCTACGAAACTCACGGCGACGTGTATGACTTTCTAGTCTTCTACAACAATCTCGGCATCGCATCGGCGCCGGGCGCAGTCGCCTTCGAGAGCAGCGCGCGCAGTATCGTCGATGGCATTGGCGACGTGATCGTGGACGTGGGCCGCCAATACGGCTCGCCTCGACGCCTCCAGGCCATCATGAACATGGGCCAACTCACGCAGTACCCGCGCGACCCGAACGCCTTCGTTCCCGCGCGCGCCACCTCACGCGATACGCCGCTCACCGTGCTCGGCCATGAAGCCGGCCATCTCTGGCTCGCCTTTGCCAGCGTGCGAGACCCCGCTACTCCGGCCGCTCGCCCCATGCTCGGCCGTCAAACGGCGCACTGGGCCTTCAACTTCAATTCCGAAGCGTCGCTCCTGGAAGGCAACAGGATTGAAGACAACGGGCCCGGCGCGTTCCCCCGTTTCCGCACTGTCGCCACTGTCGAAGGTTATTCCCCGCTCGATCAATATCTGATGGGACTTCGCTCGCGCCATGAAGTCCCGGCCACCTTCGTCGTCACCGGCTCGCTCCTCAGCCTTCCCAGCGCCCCGCAAGTCGGCGTCACTTTTAACGGCGACCGGCGCGACGTCGGCATGGAAGAACTCATCGGCGCCGAAGGCCGCCGCACGCCCGATCACACCGTCGCCCAACGCCGTTTCCGCTTCGCCTTCATCCTCGTCACCGCCGCCGGTCAAGAGCCAACCACCGATCAACTCTCACAAGTGGAAACATACCGCGCGGCTTTCCCAGCCTTCTTCGAGCGCGCTAGTGGAGGCCGCGCCTTCGCCGAAACCTCACTGCAACAAAACCTCCAACTTTCGTTGTCACCGGCCGCTGGGGTTCTCGAAGGCGCTACCATCACAGCCTCGGCCTCTCTCCAACAGCCCGCCGCCGCTGATCTCACTGTGTTACTTCGCACGGCCAACGGAATCCTCGCCACGCCCGAATCGATCACCATCCGCACGGGAGAACGTCGCGCAACCTTTGAAATGCGAGGCGAACGCGCAGGCGTCGAAGAAGTAACCGCTGAACCAGCCGACTCACGCTACGCCACAGCTTTCGCACGAGTGCAGATCAACACTCCAGGTAATCTGCGTCTAAGAGCCGTCTCCGGGGATGCACAAACGGTGCCCGCTGCCGGTCCGCTCCCCCGGCCGTTGGTATTGCGCATCGTCGATGCGAACAAAGTTCCTTACTCGGGTCAAGTCGTCAATGCCACGGTCACGTCCGGCTCCGTCGATCAACCCCGAGCCATCTCCGATGAAGACGGCTTCGTCCGTTTCAACTGGACCCCCGCCTCAGGGCCGCTCTATGAATTGACCGCCTCTTTCGGCCCCTCGACAGTCACCATGAGCGCCACCGGCAAACCGTTCATCGCCAACGGCGCCATCGTCAACTCCGCGTCGTTCTCGCCCGGCGTCACTCCCGGCGCGCTCGTCACGATCTTCGGCGCAAGCCTCGCCCCGGGCGCAGCCGAGCGTGCCGCCGCGATTCCATTGCCCAGAGTTCTGGGCGGCGTGCGTGTTGCGATCAACGGCCAACCAGCCTCGCTCGTCTACGTCGGCAATCGTCAGATCAACCTCGTGGCGCCCACGGGTTTGACAGGCGACACAGCCGAAGTGGTAGTAACGTGGGCGTCTGAATCGATCGCCTCAACCGTGCCGCTCAAAGCGTCCGATCCAGGAATTTTCGCGATCGATGGCGCGCGCACCGGAGCCGCGCTCATCACAGGCACTGGACAAAATACCTTGGTCCGGCCAGCCGCAGGCGGCGATATTCTTGAGCTCTACCTCACTGGCCTTGGTCCTTCGACAACGGCGGCCACCACCGCGGTCACCATCGGCGGGCGCCAAGCCGAAGTCCTGTACAGCGGGCCGAACCCCGTCTTCCCCGGCCTCGATCAGATCAACTTGCGCGTTCCTGCCGGACTCGCGGCCGGCCTTCAACCGCTCACCGTTCGCCTCGGCGCCGCCACCAGCAACGAAGTGCTGGTCCGCTTGCGGTAGCCTGAACTAAAGCATCAAATGAATCTGTCTAAATCCGCCGCGCTCCTGGAGCGCGCCCGTAAGATCACGCCCGGCGGCGTCAACTCGCCCGTTCGCGCATTCCGTGGCGTCGGTGGCACGCCGCCGTTTATTCTGCGCGGCGAAGGCTCGCGCCTCTATGATGTCGACGGCAACTCGTACATAGACTACGTCGGCTCTTGGGGACCGCTCCTGTTCGGCCACCTCTTCCCGCCCGTCGTCGAAGCGCTTCGCGGCATCCTCGAAATCGGCACCAGCTTTGGCGCGCCTACGGAGCGCGAAATCTGGCTCGGCGAAAAAATCCGCGCGGCCATACCGTCGATGGAAATGGTGCGCCTGGTGAACTCCGGCACTGAAGCGACCATGTCGGCGCTGCGCGTCGCACGCGGCTTCACGGGCCGAGACCTGACGGTGAAATTCGAAGGCTGTTATCACGGCCACGTCGACTCGTTGCTCGTGAAGGCCGGCTCCGGCATGGCAACGCTCGGCATCCCCGACACAGCCGGCGTTCCCACGGCCTTCGCCGACACAACTCTCGCTCTGCCCTATAATTCTATCGAAGCGCTCGAAACCGTTTTCAAATCGCACGGCGATTGGATCGCTTGCGTGATCGTAGAGCCCGTCGCCGGCAACATGGGTTGCGTTCCACCGGCTCCCGGTTGGCTTGAAGCAATGAGCGCGCTCTGCACCAAACATGGCTCGATACTGATCTTCGACGAAGTGATGACCGGCTTCCGCCTCGCCCGAGGCGGCGCGCAAGAGCGCTTCCACATCAAGCCCGACATGACGACGATCGGCAAAATCGTCGGAGGCGGCCTGCCCATCGCGGCCTACGGCGGACGCGCCGACATCATGAACAAGGTCGCGCCCGTTGGCCCGATCTATCAGGCAGGCACGCTCTCCGGCAACCCGCTCGCTGTATCGGCAGGCATCGCCATGCTGGACCACATCGAAGCGCACCCGGAAGTCTACGCGCAACTCGAATCCCGCACCGCCGCCTTATGCGCGAACCCGCCCGCCGGCGTCACGATCAATCGTGTCGGTTCCATGTTCACCTGGTTCTTCACCGATCAGCCCGTCACCGACTACGAAACCGCCAAGCGCTGCGACACCAAACGCTTCGCCGCCTTCTTCCATCACATGCTCGAAAACGGAGTCTACCTCGCACCCTCGCAATTCGAAGCGGGCTTCGTCGGCGCCGCTCACTCCGAAGCCGACATCGCCGCCACCGTCACGGCTGCCCAAGCATTCGCTAACTCGGCGGGGTAATTTGAGGTCTATCGCTCGGGTGCCTGCGCTCTACTTCGGCTCTTAGCCTCTTTAACACACTGGCCATTTCCGGCGTCAAAATTGGGCCATAGCGCTTGACCATTTCATCGTTCACGGCCCCCGCGTCAGCCTCCAATTGTGTCAAGCGGCGCTGCTGGTGGCCCAACGCGTCTTGGCATTTATCGAACGCCCCAGACACCGATTGCTTCAAGATAACTTCCTCTTGAAGGTCCGTCGGAACGCTGGGCTGTAGACGTTGAAGAATCATAAGCAGTTCCAGGAATCGATGTATTGGTGCTGTCAATCTATCGCCAGGCGCAACGGCTTGCACTGACCTCACTTCAGGCTCAAGCACACCAACATCCTTAATCATTTGAGGGTAGTTGAAGCACCTGCGTAACGCCGCTTCGCGGTGTAGTTCGCCCACGTTATCACGCCACGGACCCAACTGGCTCAACTCATCGAATGTATACCAGAATCTCAGAAATTCCACAACAAAAGGCAGCGGCCCGCCATCCTGGCGCTTAACCTCCACACAAATCCTCAAGAGAGGCTCGGTCAGTTCGTAGAAAGACGCCCGGCCGACCCGCTTCTTCGAAACGAACCGTCTTTCCATCAGCAAACCTAATTGTGCCGAGGCGGTCTGCTGACTTACTCCACATTCCTCCCCAACGTCCTTGACACTTACTGACCCTCCGCTCTTACACAATAGGTTGATGATCTTCCGTTGCTGAGCCGATAAAGTCCTCATTTGAGATTGATAGTAAGGCGTAAGTGAGTCAATCAGTTTGAGCACGGGAGTGACCAAGTCATCGTCTGCCTGCTCCGTCAGCATCTGGTAAAAGATTACGAATACCCGCGGATTCCCGCCCGCTAAATGATGCACGCTTCGCACCTTGGCACGCCCTTCCTGAGAAGCAAGATGTTCTGCCATCGCGTCATTACCCTGCGACTCAGCCATCTTCCGCATCAGAGCAATCGCCCCGTCACTCGACAAAGCCTCAAGACTACGTACCGCGAAGAACCCATAGAAAGGCGCCTCATAACTCGTAAAATCCGCCGACAACGAAGGCGACGCCGCCAAAATCGCCCAAATCCCCGTATTCTGCACCAGCGCCCGCCACTTCTGCTGCCCCTTGACGCCGAAATTATTCAGGATCTCGTCCAGATTCTCCACCACCACCAATAGGCGCCGAGAGCCCACCTGCTGCGAGATCAAACCCCAAGCCCGCTGCTCGAACTCATCCGGCGGAACCCGGTGTAACAGCGTTACATCGCCGCCCAGCGCCCGCAAAATCTCCCGCAAAAAATCGCTGAAATTCGAAACCGCCCATTCATCCTCCGGCAGCCACGCAATCGCCAACTTCTCGCGCAACATCTCATCGGCCTTCAGGCGATTCACTACCACTGCAATCAGATGAGACTTTCCGATTCCTCGTGGCCCCACGATCAATACATGGTGCCGTGACCCTGCCGGTTCCGCACTCTCGCGAAAGTCCTCCACCAACCCTGCTGCCAAATCGTGGCGTTGAACCAACACTTGCTCAAGGAGCGCGGCTGGCATCATCGCGGGATTGAATTTGGAATGAATTACGCTGCCCATATCATTCACCTCATCCCTGCTGCCATCGCCACCACCGCTTAATCAATGGACTGCGGAAGGCATAACCGTCGGCTCCGCGTTCGACATAATGATCCTCGGCCAGAACCCGCAAAATCTCCCTCACCAAATCCAGACTGCCGCCTGGGCTGGCAAGATTTGCTGTTTTCTCCAAGTCGATCGGGCTCCCCTCGCGTGCCAACACATTGAGGACCGCCTTCGCCAGCGCCGCCTCTTCCGGCTCGTAGTAAGTGCCAAGCCGTTTCTCAAAGTAACGAAACTCCGCCGGATCGGCGGGATCCACGATCAAGCTCTCGACGGCAATGTCTGTGTCGCTGGGCTCAACTGCCCGGCGCTGTTCGGCAAGCTTCCAAATGATCCAGTGAACGTAGAACGGGATGTGGCCGGCCGCCCGCGAAACCGACTCGGCCAAATCACCGGACTCGCCCTCGCATCGAAGACCACCCCCAGCAATCAATCGGCTAGCGAGCATCGCGCCATCCTCCGGCGCCAGCGGCAGAACCGAAATCTTGATCATGTCGTTGACCGGTCGATTCGCGTAGCCTTGTTTGTGCAACCGGTCCAGCACTGTATGTAGCCCAATCGACCCGGTATAGACCATCCGGACATTTGGATGAGTCTGCCGCAACCCGCGCAACACATCGAGAAACGTCATCGCGTCATTTGGGTCTTGCCGATATAGCTTGAAAACGAAAAGTGGCAGTTCGTCCCAAAAGAAGACCACCCGCCGTCCAGCGTCTTCGCGACAGAGGTCCTCGATCAACGTCGAAAACAGCTTCTTCCAATGCAGCGCGAAGCCCGGCAGCTTCACGACCCCGGCAATCTCAGTCCCGCCAAAGCTTTCGACCAGCTTCTTGAAGCCGAGTGCGAATCGATCCTTCTTGCCTAACTTCGCCGCGCCGTCCGCGTAAACGGCCTCGACGAATTCCGGCAAAGAGTTCAAATCCTCAAGGTCGCGAAAAAAACACAAGAAAGTCTGTCGAGGCTCCGCCGTCATTTTTCTCGCGACGCTGGTCTTGCCGATTCGGCGCTCGGAAAGAAGTTGGACGCTCTGCTCTTCCAGCCGCTCCCAAATCATTTCGATTAACGGGTCTCGCCCAACCACGTCCGCCGGGTTGATAAGTCCACCAGGATTTGCTCTCATACGACAATACCATCGTACGATATATTCATCGTACGTCAATACCATCGTATGTTGACACTAGGGTTATACTACTGAAAGCCATGCGCTTATTCTTCCTCGCGTTCTTCACTGCCCTGGCCGCAGCAGCCCAACCCTACGACCTCGCCATCAACAACGGGCGAGTCCTCGACCCCGAATCCGGCCTCGACGCAGTTCGCCACCTCGGCATCCGCGCCGGAAAAATCGTCGCGCTCTCCCGCGTCCCGCTCAACGCCAAACGCATCATCGACGCCCGCAACCTCGCCGTTGCCCCCGGTTTCATCGACCTCCACCAACACGGCCAAACCGACGAAAACTACCGCCTCAAAGCCCGGGACGGCTGCACCACCGCGCTCGAACTGGAAATCGGCGTCAGCCCCGTCGCCCCCTGGTACAAGGACCGCGAGGGCAAAGCGCTCATCAACTACGGAGCTAGTGCCGGCTACATCGGTTCCCGGATGCGCGTCATGAAGGACACCGGCGATTGGCTCCCGCGCGACAACGCCGTCGATAAGACCTCCACGGCCGCCGAGCGCCAGACGATTCTCGAAACCGTCGAGCAAGGTTTGAAAGAAGGCGGACTAGGCGTCGGCTTCGGCTTCAACTACACGCCGCGCGCCATGCAGGAAGAGTTGCAGGAGGTCTTCCAAATCGCGGCCAACTGGCGCCGCCCCAGCTTCATTCACATGCGCTACGGTTCCAACGGCGACCCGGGCATCGCCGCCTCGCTCCATGAAGTGATCGCCTACTCAGTCGTGACCGGCGCGTCCGTTCACGTGGTCCACCTCGGCGCATCGTCCACGCTAAAATTCGACACCGGCATCAAAATCGTCGAAGCCGCCCGCAAAAGAGGCGTCGACATCACCGTCGAATCTTATCCCTACATCGCAGGCATGACGCGCCTTGAAACCGCCATCTTCGCCCCCGGCTTCCGCGAACGCCTCGGCCTCGATTACAAAGACATGCTCTGGCTCGAAACCGGCGAGCGCCTCACCGCCGAATCCTTCGAGCGTTATCGCAAACAAGGTGGCCTCGTCGCGACGTTCACCAACACCGAAGAGATGGTCGAAAAGAACATGGCGCACCCGCTCGTCATGATCGCGAGCGATGGCATCATGGAAAACGGCAAAGGCCACCCGCGCGCGGCCGGCACTTATGCACACGTGCTCGGCAAGTACGTCCGCGAACGCAAGTCACTCTCACTCATGGACGCCATCCGAAAGTCATCGCTCATGCCGGCCCAACGTCTCGAAGCCATGTCGCCCGCCTTCCGCCACAAGGGCCGCATCAAACCCGGAGCCGACGCCGACCTCGCCATCTTCGACCCCGCGACCGTGACCGACAAAGCTACTTTTGAAAAACCGAACCTGCCGTCCGAAGGCATCCCGTACGTCGTCGTTAACGGCGCACTCGTGGTCGACTCAGGCAAAGTCGTCGAAGGCATCCACCCCGGCCAAGGCTTGCGCGCCGCCGTCAGATAGCCGGAAAAAGAATCGGGCGCACATGCTCTCGCAATCGTTGCAGTTCGGAGGCGTTGTGTTTAAGGAGTTGGTGCCCCCAGGTCATTTCAGTTTCTTCCCGGCAATCTTTCGCAAGCGCTAACCCTACTGTTTCAAGAGATTCGCGGAACTTCTCAGGTTCCGTCAGCGTACCCAAGAAGAACACCCTTTCCATCAGATTTTCTGGAATCTTCGCTCTGACAGTTTTCAGCCTATCCGGCTTGCCATCGAAATCGATCAGGAGAATCATGAATCGGCGTGGATATCGTTCCATAGATCGCGCATAGTTGTCGTTGAATTCGTCAAGGACCCTGAGCCAACCACCTGCGACCTCCAAAACCTGAAACTGTCGCGACCACACCGGATCGAGTCCCAATTGAAAGCCGTTGGCCATTTCCCTGTTCGCATTGTCTTCGGGCAGCACGAATACATGCGGCAGTTCCCTGTTGACACTCATGGCTCAAGATCGCCCCGCGTAATCGCACTAATAAGA
Organism: Acidobacteriota bacterium; assembly: GCA_043755595.1. Classification (GTDB taxonomy): domain Bacteria; phylum Acidobacteriota; class Terriglobia; order Bryobacterales; family Bryobacteraceae; genus VFZP01. Next base: position 10,173 of record JAYUSQ010000095.1, read on the forward strand.
TCCCCATCGATTTGCAGATCCCTCAGCGGGCGAACAACGGCGGGCTCCAGGTGATTCCTCCGGGAAATCAAAAACGTGTTCTCATTGGAAAATCGTCGGATTGCCTCTGGGTTGTGCGAGGTAGCGATGAACTGGCCGCCAGACAGGAAGCCCTTCCGAAGAGCCATCACGAAGTGACCGACTTCAGCCAGCGCTAGATAGTTGTCGGGTTCATCCCAAAAACAAAACAGCGGCCCATAGGCGTCGTTCGCGGCCAGCACAAGCGCACAAATCATGAAACACTTTTCGCCGTCGGAAAGATCTTCGAACGAAATAGTGACGTCTTCCTGGAACTGAACCACCAGGCTTCGCGTTGCGGTCCCAACTAAAGGATTCTTGATATCTTTCAAGTCTGGAAACACCTGCTTAAGATATTCGTCAATCCTCGTATAAGCGGAAGGCGCGTGGGCCAGGACTCCGGCAAACCAGGCGGCGAAATTCGTTACCTGAACGTTCGGTTCCAATATCTCTTCTTTGGAATCTCCAAACATCAACGCCGGAATCGGTCGAAGAATCAACATCCGCGATAGCCACCGCTTGAAAATGAACAACGGATCTTGCAGCGACTGTTCTTGAATAAGCGGCAACGCCACCAAGTGCCAATCGATGGAAAAACTCGCCTCCTTGTCCCGGCCTGTTCGCGCAAGATTCACCTGGGCAAGATCTCTAGTAAAAATCGGCTTCCCGGCGACCGCGAGCCCCTCGGAAAGCACCCGCAGTTCTTTAAATTGCGCGGGCAGTTCGAATGCGACTGAGTATGCGTAAAGGTTAGCATCCAACTCAACCTCGATCTCGAAACGGACCGGAGCCGCTAAACGCCCAGCGGTCCGATCCTTTGGCTTCACCAACTCGCCAACACGATTTGTCCCCCGGCCAATCTTCTGCAAGATCTCCAACGCAAGCCCGACCGTCGTCTTGCCCGCGCCATTCTTCCCGATCAACAATGCGGACGAGAGGCCCGAGATTGGCAACTCGAAGTTCTCCAGGCAGCGGAAGTTATGAACGTACAGTCGGCGGATCATCTCTACGATGATACGCCAGCCAAAGAACCAGTCAGAACCCTCGCTCAAGGCGGATTTTCCCGCCGTTCCGAAGGCCCGGATTTCTTCAAACAAGGACGCCAGGACCCAAGCTAACCTCCGAATCATTTGCGGCCTTTGCACCTCTGCGCCCTTTGCGAGACATCCGAAGAGTATCCTCGCGTGCGAGTAGGGCTTGAACCATCAGATACCCGGTGACTCGGTGGCCAACGAAATATTTCCCTTCCAATCAACCAGATACCCGAAGCCTCCGTTCGCCTCCAAGAACCCCAATGGCAGGATCATAGCGTGCTCACCGATTCGCGGCCCACGACACAATCCGACACTTTCCGGCATCTGGAATTTTTTCAACTCATGTCGCGCGCTGCTACAATCAATCGAAACGCAACCGGTTCCAAACCGTCTCTACTAAGAAACCTATGCACGGCGAAGCCATGATTGAAGCCGTAGGACTCTCCAAATTCTACGGAGATTTCGCGGCCACCCGCGACGTCTCGTTCTCCATCCCGCGTGGCCAGATCTGCGCCTTTCTCGGACCCAACGGCGCAGGCAAATCCACCACCATGAAACTCCTCACCGGCTACCTCGCCCCCACCTCGGGCCAGGCGCGCATTGCCGGATTCGACGTCGCCACGCATCGCCTTCAAGCAGCGGCGCACCTCGGCTACCTGCCAGAAAACGGTCCGCTCTACCCCGACATGACCCCGCTCAGCCTGCTCAAATTCTTCGGCGCCACGCGTGGGCTCTCGGGCCAAAACCTCCGCTCCAGAATCGACTCGGTCGTCGATCAGTGTTTCCTGCAAACCGTGCTCGAAAAATCCATCGCCAAGCTCTCCAAAGGCTTCCGCCAACGCGTCGGCATGGCCCAAGTGCTACTGCACGAACCCGACGTCCTGATCATGGATGAGCCCACCACCGGCCTCGACCCCAACCAGATTCGCGAAGTCCGCACGCTCATCCGCCGTCTTGGCGAGAACAAGACCATCCTGCTATCCACTCACATCCTGCAAGAGGTCGAAGCCGTCGCCAACCGCGTGATTCTGATCGACGGCGGCCGAGTCGTCTTCGATGGCGAACCCGCCGGCCTCCTCGCTCACGGCCCTTCGTTTGACGAAGCTTTCTACGCTCTCACGGGAGGAGCGCAATGAATTGGCGTGTCGTTCGCGCGGTCTTCACCCGTGAATTCTTCTCTTACTTTGGCTCGCCGACGGGTTACGTCTTCATCACGCTTTTTGTCTTTCTCTCGGCGCTCGGCGCTTTCTGGCAGGAGCGCTTCTTTCAGGCTAATCTGGCGAACCTCGATCAACTCAACCTCTGGTTCCCTTACTTACTGGTCTTCCTGATTCCCTCGATCACCATGACTCTGTGGGCCGACGAGAAACGCCAAGGCACCGAAGAGTTACTACTTACTCTGCCCGCGCGAGACTCCGAACTTGTCTTCGGTAAATACCTCGCCGCGCTAGGTATCTACACCGTCGCATTGCTGTTCTCACTTAGTCACGTCATTGTCCTCTTCTGGCTCGGCAGCCCGGATCTCGGAATGCTCGCCTCAGCCTATCTTGGTTACTGGTTGATGGGCGCTGCGCTCATTCCTCTCGGCCTGGTGGCGTCTCAACTAACTGACAATCTCACCGTCGCCTTCATACTCGGCGGCGCGCTCTGCGCCCTGCCGGTGTTCCTGCGCCAAGCCGGCGCGATCCTCACGGGTGACTCACAACGCCTGGCCGAACAGCTCTCGGTCGCCGATCAATTCCGGGATCTTTCGTCGGGCATCGTTACGGCGGCGGCGCTCATCTACTTCTTCGCCCTAACTGCAGCCGTTCTCTATCTAAGTGTGAAACTCGCCGGACGCCGCCGTTGGCCGGCGCGGCATCTCGGTTGGCACTTCGCTGTCCGCGCCTTCGCACTCATTGCCGCCGCGGCTGCAGTTACCCTCATCGCAGGTCGAACGGGCACGCGCGCCGACGTAACCAGCGAACGCATTCACTCCCTTTCGCCTGACACGTTAAACTTACTCCGCTCGATTGATCCCAAGCGTCCAGTATTCATCCAGGCCTATCTCAGCCCCGATGTGCCACGCTCCTACTTGCCGGCGCGCGCCGCCCTTTCCAATCTACTGCGTGAGTATGCGGCCATCGGGCGAGAACGACTGAACGTTCGCATTGTGGAAACAGTCAAGTACTCGCCCGAAGCCCGCGAAGCGCGCGAGCGCTACGGGATCGATCCCTTTCGCGTTCCGGTCACCGAAGAAAGCGCGCAGACCAGCAATGAGATCTTCCTGGGGCTGGTCTTTTCGAGCGGTGGCCAAGAGTTCGTCATCCCGCAGTTTGACCGTGGCCTCCCAGCCGAGTACGAACTGACGCGCTCCATCCGGGTCGTCTCCCGCGCCAAGCGCAAAAAAGTCGGTGTGCTCCAAACCGCCGCGAATCTGTTCGGCGGTTTCGACTTCCAGCGCCGCGCCAACTCAAGCGAGTGGTCCATCGTATCCGAATTGAAGAAGCAGTACGAAGTGACGCAGGTCGCGTCGGGAGCGGACTATCCCGGCGACGTCGACGTCTTGATCGTAGTCCTGCCACACACCTTAAGCACGCCAGATCTGGCGCGTCTCACAGCGTACATTCAGAAGGGCAAGCCGGCCCTGATCGTGGTCGATCCCCTGCCCGCCTTCAATCTCCAGTTGTCCCCAGCCTCGGCCGCCGAAGGCGAAGCGCCAACCACCGTCTCCGACACTCGTCCGCTTATGACCGCGCTTGGCGTCGAGTGGAACCCGGCGGCCGTCTCTTGGGACACTTACAATCCACACCCGCAGCTCCGCTCGCTTCCGCCCGAGGTCGTCTTCATCGGCAAAGGCAATCAGGCGCCAATGCCGTTTCAACTGAAGGAAGAAACCACGTCGGGGTTACAAGAAGTTGTCCTCATGTATCCCGGCCAGTTGAAGGAACGCAACGACGGCAAGACTAAGTTCACACCGCTCCTGACCACCGGCTCATCCAGCGGCACGTTGCGCTGGAATCAGATCGTTCAACGCACGATCATGGGAACAAGCCTCGCGCAGGGTCAGCCGCACAACCCTACGGGCAAGACCGAAGTGCTGGCCGCACGTGTCACTCGTTCTGGCGCGGAGCCCTTGAATGCGATGGTGTTTGCCGACGCCGACATGATCGGCGAGCAGTTCTTCGAAATTCGAAAGTCCGGAGTCGACTATCTCAATCTCGACAACGTAACTCTGGCCCTCAATGCGATTGACGACCTCGGCGGAGAAAAGAGCTTCATTGCGCTGCGCAAACGCCGCCCACGACATCGCACGCTCGAAGCCGTCGAAACCCGGACGCGACAGTACGAACAGCAGCGGGACGTCGAAGCACAGCAAGCGGCCGTCATCGCCGATCAACGGCTCAAGGAAGCGCAGGCGCGGCTCGACCAAGCCGTGGCCAACATCGACAGCCGCCAGGACCTGGACGACCAAGCCAAGCAGATCATGATCTCGAGCGTTCAATCCGCTGAGAACCGCCGCCTGCAGGTGGCCCGGGCCAATATCGAGGACGAGCGCCAGCGGCAAATCGAGAACGCGCGCGCCGCCATGGAGTCATCGGTGCGTGGCATTCAGAACACGATCAAACTACTGGCGGTCGCGCTTCCGCCGATCCCGGCGTTCCTGCTCTTCATCGTGATGTCGATTCGAAAGCTTGCGCGGGAACGTGCGCGCATCGCCCCGGAAAGGCTCGTCACCACGCCACCCGCCGAAGAGGTCCAACCATGAATGAAGTTACTCGCACGGGACTCTTTGTCGCGGCGGCTGCGGGCCTGATCGCCGCCGCCGGTTGGATTCGACCCGAGTCGGCCACCTCGGAAATCTACTCCGATACTGGCCAGGCGTTCTTTCCATCCTTTCGCAATGTCGACGCCGTTAAGGCGATCGAGGTCGTCGACTACGACGAAACCGAAGCCGTCGCGCGGCCGCTCAAAGTCGAGTTCCGCAAAGGCCGCTGGTTGCTGACATCGCATAGCGACTACCCAGCCGAGGCGCGTGATCGCCTCGCACGGACAGCCGCTTCGTTGCTCGATCTCAAGAAGGACACACCCGCGACGGACCGCATTGAAGACCACCCCAAATACGGAGTGCTCGATCCGCTAGACGCGAAAAACCCTGCCCTGCAGGGCCGGGGCAAGCGGGTAACGTTGCGCGACGCTGGCGGTGCTACACTCGCCGAACTGGTTCTCGGTCTCCCGGTGAAAGAGAAGCCCGGCTATCGCTATGTGCGCCTGCCAGGTCAGAAGCGAGTCTACGCAGTGAAGTCCGATGCCGATCCGTCAGCACAATTCGCCGACTGGGTGGAGGCCAATCTGCTGCGCGTCGGCGCGGCCGACATCGTCAAGATGACGCTAACCTCGTATCAAATCGACGAGCAGTTGGGCCGCATTGCGAATCTCCAACGCTCGCCATACGAGCGCGGCCAAGCCAGTTGGACTCCCGAAGCTCAGAGCATCGCCGCCACGCTCGCATCGCTCCGTGTCATCGGCGCCAGGCCCAAGCCTAAAGAACTCGCCGATCAACTTCGCTCGGGAGAGCTCGCCTTGACGCTCGAAACCGTGATGAGCTTGCGCCAACGCGGCTTCTTCATCGCGCCCAACGGGCTGCTCCTGTCGAACGAGGGCGAACTCCTCGCCGAGACCGCGAAGGGTCTGCAGTATACGGTGCGCTTCGGTGAACTCGCCACCGATGCGGCCGCAACTCCCAAGTCGCGCGAGAGCCGCTACATCTTCATCACCATGGCCTCGCGCAATCCTGAATCGGCGGATACGGCAAAGGCGCTCACTTCGAAGTTCGCCGATTGGTATTACATTGTCTCTGGCGCCGACTTCGCCCGTCTTCACCCGGCGCGCGCCGCCCAAATAAAAGAGCGGCAGACCGAGCAGATCAAGCCATCCGGCTTGCCGCAAGGTCTGCCGCCCGAGATCCAGCGAGCGCTCGAAGAACGCATGCGCCGGCAGCAACAGAAGCGGTAACTGCTACGCGCGCGGCGCGCGCAAGTGGATGTTGAAGAACTCCATCGTTCGCGCCCAGGCTTCACAGGCGGCCGCCGCATTGTAGACGGCGCCCGTATCGTTGTGGAAGCCGTGACCGGTTCCTTTCAATACATGAATCCCGAAAGTGTTGCGGGAGGCCACGAACGAACCCGCCAGATCGGCGATACGCCCCGCTTGATTGCGATCGGTGTCGGAGAAAATGCACAGTACGGGAGTAGTAACATCGCCAGGCAGCGGGTTCGCGGGCGGCGTGCCATAGAACGGCACGGCGGCCTGTAGCGGCATCTTGTTATAGACGCCATGCAGAATGTTCCCGCCGCCCGCGCAGAAGCCCACGGCGCCAATGCGGTCCCAGACGACGAATGACTGCCGCTGTAAGTACTCGATGGCCATGTACAGGTCGTTGTAGCGCTCAGGCTGTAGCGTGCGGCCATAGGCGGCGCCCCGCGTCGTGTCGTCCGGGAAAGCTTCAGTGCCGCCTTGCCGGGAGAGCAAATCGACCCCGAGAGCGACAAAGCCCGCCTTGGCCGCGCGCCGTGTGACATCGCGGATATGTTCGACCAAACCCCGATTCTCGTGCAGCACGATGACGGCCGGCTGAGGGTCGGTCTGGTTCTTCGGTCTAGCCAATAGTCCGCGCATTGAGAAACCGTCGCCCGGGAACGTGACGTTCTCCCATTGAATGGCCGGATCGTTCTCGGCCACTTTGATATCGGCTGGGCACGCCTGTTGCACGACTTGGCCGAGCCCAGCCGATTGTAGCGCGGCCATCGCAGCGCCGGTGCCGCCTAGCAACTTGGCCAGCCGCGTAACTACCTCGCGACGGTTCAGACCGCCGTCAACGTAGAGATGGATCAGGTCATCCTTTTTATCCTCAAGTGTGATCGGTGTAGAAAAGTCTTCGCGCATAAGTGAACGGACCCCTTTCGATCTGTCATTTTACCCGATTCCGAGTAAGCTTGATGTTAATTTTGACCGGCAGCTTTTGCATTCCGGAAAGGAACGTCTCGGACCCCCGATTGAGGGCAAACCACTTAGGAAATGGCACGCTGCTTGCTGAATAGCGGCCATGCCAGACGCCGTGCTCCCCGCTCATTCTGTCCCCACCGCACCCACCGTCTTTCAATATCCCGAGGGCTGGCTGGAATTCGTGCCTGTCGCGGGCGGATTCCGGGTGAGCCTTCGTCCGCACCAACTGGGCGGCTTCGTTGCGCTGGAGGACGTGGTGACCTGGTTCCCGCCCGACGTAGTGCGCGGTATCGCCGCCAGCCACGGCTTCGCCTGGACCGCCGAGGTGATCGCGCGCCACCAGGATCCCTACTATCTGGAGCGGATCCTCAAGCACCAGTTGTACTCTTACTTCCCGCCATCGGCGTTCACCGGTAAGCGCGTCGTGGACTTCGGCTGTGGGACGGGCGCCTCGACCTTCTGCCTGGCTCACTTGTTACCTGACAGCCAGGTGACGGGCGTCGACTTCGATGAAACTCGAATCGCCCTGGCCAGGCGAATCGGCGGACTCGCCGACCTTCCGAACGTCTCGTTTCTCCAGTCGCCGTCTGCGCTTGAATTACCGGCAGCGCTCGGCTCGGTGGACTTCGTTGTCATGAGCGCCGCGCTCCAGCATATGTTGCCGTTGGAACGCCGCACCGTCCTGCCATTGCTGTGGAAGCTTCTGCCCGCTGGCGGGTCGCTGCTCATCAACCAAACGTCGCACCGCTGGTTCCCGCTCGAACCCGACGCCAGCGGCCTCTACTTGATCAACTATCTGCCGGACGGCGTAGCGTCTTTCCTGGCGCGGCATTTCTCCAGCCGCGATGAAGAGGCCAACCACGATCGTGACCTCCTGGAATTGCTCAGAGCCGGATTGCGTGGCGCGAGCGAACGTGAGGTACTCGATCTGCTTCCAGCCAACACTGTTGTGATGCAGCCCGTGGTGCAGCGCAGCCGCGCCAATTATTGGAAGGCCGGCGCTTTCGAGCCGGGACTAGGATTTGCGCGGGCTGTCGCTGCGGAGATATTTGGCTGGACCGATCGCAGATGGGGGGCCGTGCCCTCCAAGCACCTGGATATGGTGGTTCGCAAACACGGCTAGAATTTCGGCAGCGATCGCAGTATCGCCCCGGTATTGTTTTTCCCGCCAGCGAGCGTGACCGCGTGAACCGTGCGCCATTTCGAATCCTTAGCGCCGATGTAAGTGGCGTGCTCGCGATCAGGCCCCATCAGAATCATAATCAGATCGTTCTTCGGGTAGACCAAGAAACGGTATTGACGCTCGCCTGTGTCGTCCTTCCAACGGTCTTCGGTGGGCTGCCCTAACTTGCGCACGACATCGAAGTAGTCGCTTTGCGCCGTCAGGCCCAAGTCGATCTGCGGAACGCCCTGAAATTCAATCGCCCCGCCCGTAGACCGAAGCCGGAGCACCGTCACACCTATGACCATCAACGCCAAGCCCGCCAGCAGGGCCATCAGCAGCATCTTCCCGACGCGCCCCTCCGCACCCCCAGAGCTCCTCATCGCTGCCTTGATCGACAGCCCGGATTCGGCTGGAGGCAGTTCACCCTGCGCGCGCGGCGCCGACGCAATTGGGTTACCCGGCATGGTGAGCACACGCCGTGAGTGTGGCGACAGGAGTCCGCCTTTGTATTCGAGTTCTCGCCGCAGCCCGACGATCATCATTGGCTCTTCCACCTTTGATACGTCGCCGATATAGGTCCGGGGAATCCAGATCTCCTCGTTCGACTTAACGTTCCGCACCGATATTTCGGACCAATTGGCTTCGCCGAACGTCCACTCGTTATGTTCGACGCCGATGATGGGTGGGAAGAATGAGAACCGCCGGTCGCCCAGTTGCTCGAGTTGCGGCGCGACCGGTGATGAAGCCATCTTAGAGCTACTATCTTAACGCGCGCGCATCAAAGCCGTCATAAACTAATAGAATCATCTATGGAAGCAACTTTATCCCACCCACCCCGCTGGCAGGCGGCCGTAGTTTGGGTTTGCGCCATCTTCCTTTCCATTCTCTTCATCGGGTCTGGCGCGTGGAAACTGAGCGCTCCGCTCGATTGGGCGGCGAAGCTGATCCAATTTACTGTACCGGGAGAGTATGCGATTCCCGGCACTTTAGCCGCAGGGATTGCGGAAGTGTTCGGCGGCGCGCTGATCTTAATTCCGCGGTTTCGACGTTGGGGCGGCTGGCTGCTGGCCGCTTTGCTCGCGGTCTTCATGCTGTTTGTCGGAATCCAATACAACACTCTCGTCGGGGCCGATTGCAGTTGCTTCCCGATGGTGAAGCGAGCCGTCGGACCAATGTTCTTCGTGGTCGATGGCCTATGGCTGTTGATGGCGATGGCAGCGGCAAAATGGGCCCCGTCACCATCGGGACTCCGTCCGGTGGCCTTGCTATTGGCGATTGTATGCGTCTTCGCCGGGGCGTCATTGGCCATCAACCAAGCTCAACAGAGCGGCATTGAAGCCCCTGCCACGATCATGGTCGACGGAAAGCCGGACACGATCAAGTTTGGCCGGGTCTTCCTCTACTTCTTCGACCCGCAATGCTCTCACTGCTTCGACGCCGCCAAGCAGATGTCCACTTACACCTGGAAAGACGCGCGAGTAATTACCGTACCGACGACGACTCCACAATTCGCAGCGCAGTTCTTGACCGACACAGGGTTAAAGGCTCCGCTCACCTCTGATGTTGAAGCGCTTCGCGCCAAGTTCAAGTTTGGCGATCCACCGTATGGAGTGATGCTGGATAATGGGCGGCAGAAGCGAGCCTTCATCGAGTTCAGCGAGAAGGAACCGAGAACGACATTGAAGGCCGATGGTTATATCGAGTAACCGCCAGATACACAAAGGGGACGAGCGGCCCACACCGCTCGTCCCCAAGTAGCCTGCAAGAGCTGGAGGAGGTGCTTTTGCAGGCACGTTTCTCACAAGGAGAAATCTTCAGCGCCCGTGCCTTACCACTAGTTCGGACGCCTCTTTAAGGTTGGACGTTCGTCCTCGTCTTCCGTCTTGGGCTTTTCGTTGCCGTCGGAATCGACTCGGCCCGAACCCGGCTTCTTCAGCCGAGGCTTGCCCGGGTCATCCTTCGGATCGACGCGCCGCTTGTTGAGCAGCATCGACAACCGGCCCTTGACGTCGTTGAACTCAGACGTCGTCACCACATACTCAGGTTTGGCTTTCAGGATCTCCTGAATGTTCTTCTGCGAGTTGCCAATGCGGTCATCGGTCAACGGATGCGAGGAGAACACCTTGGCCATCGTACCGGGCTTACGCTTTTCGTCGGACTGAAGTTTTTCAAAGAAGTCCACGAATGCCGTCGGGTCATAACCCGCTTTATAGAGATACTGAAGCCCAAGCAAATCGGCCTCACTCTCAAAGCCGCGTGAGAACGACAGGAAGCCAACCGGGATCAGCACGCTGGCCGCTTGACGCGCCCCGTAGCCGGCCCAGCCGCCCATGAAAATCAGCGGAATCGTTGCGAGATTCACGATCTGTCCACGCGTGGCTTGACGAGTGCCATGGCGCGCCGCAATGTGTGCAATCTCGTGCGCCATCACGCCCGCCATTTCAGCTTCGGTCTCAGCCCTTAGGATCAAGCCGCTATTCACAAAGAAGAAGCCGCCGGGAAGCGCGAAGGCGTTGACCTCTTCGGCATCGATGACCTTGATCGTCACCGGCACCTTCACGTCCGAATTCCGCACGAGGTTCTGACCGACGCGATTGACGTATTCGGCAATCACCGAGTCGTCAATAATCTTGGCTTGGCGCTCGATATCCTGAGCGACGCCCTTGCCCATGGCGATCTCTTTTTCCAGAGAATACCAATTGACGCCCTTGCCCACGTCGCGCTCGCCGATCTGTTCGACGTCCTTTTTGTCGTTCTTTTTCTTCTTCGCATCCTTGCCTTCTACTTTCTTCGAGGGCAATTCAGTCTTGGGTTTCTCTTCGTTGGCCGCCCACGCACCTGCGGGGACGGTTAAAGCCACGGCGGCAGCGGCTGCGACGAACGAGTGGAAAAAGTTCTTCATTCCGGATGGACCTCCAGATCGGGGTACCCGACTGCTCCCAGTATACGCCCGGCCAAACCTGACTGCTTGCCAGGCTCTACCTTCATTAACGTATGCTCTGAGGGATGGGTTTCGACAATAGTGTTAACAGTGAGCTGTGGCGCAAACATCGCGGGCAATTTCCGGTGACGGCAAATCTTGTGTACGTGAACCATGCGGCTGTCGCTCCTTTGGTCAAACCCGCAGCGGACGCCATGGTTTCGTTGGCCCAGGACGCCTGCCAATGGGGTTCGCTGCACTATGACACTTGGTTGGATGCCTACGAAGGGCTCCGGGTCGCAACAGCGCGAATGATTCACGCCCATCGTGACGAAATTGCGATCGTGAAGAACACTTCCGAAGGAATCGCCACGGTGGCGATGGGGATCGATTGGCGACCGGGAGACAAGGTGGTGGCGTTCCGGGAGGAGTTCCCCGCGAACTACTATCCATGGCTACGTTTGGAAAAGCGCGGAGTGAAGATCGAATGGCTTTCGATCTACGATCCCATCGAAGCGATCGACCGGGCGGCTGCGGGCGCAAGGCTCCTGGCGATTTCCCACGTGAACTACCTGTCGGGGCATCGCGTGGATCTCGATGCCATCGGGGAGATTTGCCATCGTCGGGGCTGCTTCTTCTTTGTCGACGCGATCCAAGGGTTGGGCGCTTTCCCGATCGATGTCCGGCGAAGCCGCATCCATGCGCTGGCGGCCGACGGGCACAAGTGGCTTCTGGGGCCCGAGGGGTGCGGCGTGCTCTACGTTGAGAAAGATATGTTGGATTCGATCGAGCCGGTGGAGTTCGGGTGGACCAACGCGGCCTCGTACGTCGACTACGCCTCTCGCGATATGACGCTGAGGCCCGACGCCGGCCGCTACGAGTGTGGCACGCTAACGACCGTCGCGATCTTCGGGCTGCGAGCGGCCGTGGATTTCCTGAATGAAGTGGGCGTAGAGCGGATCATGCCGGAGGTGCTGGCGCTCGCGGGGCGAGTCGAAGCTGGGGTGCGCGCGAAGGGCTATGAACTCATCTGTGAGCGCACCGCGGAGACGGGCTCGGGCATTGTCTCCTGCCGCAAGGAAGGGATCGACTCGCGGATGATTGTGAAGATGCTAAAAGACAACGGTGTAATCGCCGCGCCTCGTCAAGGTTGGGTTCGCACGGCGCCACATTTCTATATCGCGCCTGAGGAGATCGACCGGATGCTGGCGTTGTTACCATAGCGGGAAGGCGGAATCACAAACTCATGCTACTCGGAGCGGTCACCTATAACGTCTGCGCCCATTGGGACCTGGAGACTTTGATCGGGAAGTTGGAAGAAGCCGGCTTTGAAGCCGTCGAACTTCGCACGACACATAAGCACGGAGTCGAGCCGTCGCTTAACGCGGCCGAGCGGGAAAGAGTACGAGCTCGATTCGAGCGATCCAAGGTGCGGCTGCTCAGCTATGGGTCGGTGGCGGAATTCCATTCGCCCGATCCGGCGGTGCGCGCCAAGCATGTGGCCGATGCGAAAGCCTTCATAGATTTGGCCCACGATACCGGAGCCTGGGGCGTTAAGGTGCGGCCTAATGGTTTGCCGAAAGAAGTCGCGCCTGAAAAAACAATCGCGAACATCGGCGCCGCGCTGAGGGAGTTGGGTGATTATGGGGCTGGTAAAGGCGTGGAAATCTGGATGGAAGTCCACGGACGAGATACGCAGAACCCGCCCGTCTCCGCCGCCATCATGAAAGCTACGCGGCACGACAATGTTGGGGTGTGCTGGAACTCGAACCCGACCGACGTCGTCAATGGCAGTATCAAGCCCAGCTTCGATCTGCTGCGACCGTTCATCAAAAATGTCCACATCAATGAACTGGCGAACACCTCTTATCCCTGGCGGGAATTGTTCACTTCGCTCCGGCAGATGAAGTATGACCGCTACATGTTGTGCGAGTGCCAGGAAAGCAAAGAGCCGGAGCGCTTTCTCCAGTGGTACCGCGCATTGTGGACGGAGCTGGCGCGCGCATGAACGCTTGGATTCTCATTGCTGCCGCCTCGATTGGATTGGCGGCGATCCCGACTCCGGAATCGCATTTCGGGCACAAGATGGGCGAGGACCGCAAGCTAATCGAATGGGCGAAGACGGTCTCTTACTTTGAGGCATTGGATCGGGCCAGCGACAGCATAGCCGTACGAAAGCTTGGGAAAACTACAGGCGGACGGGATTTCATCGCGGCCTGGATTTCGTCACCCGGCAACCTGAAGCAACTCGACCGGTATCGCGATATTCAACAACGGCTGGCCGACCCGCGCCGGACGACGGAAGCAGAAGCGGCCAAGCTGACCAGCGAAGGCAAAGCGGTCGTGATGATCACCTGTTCGATCCATTCGACGGAGGTTGCGTCGACACTGACGGCGGTGGACTTCGCTTATCGGATTCTTACCGAGGATCGAGCGAAGTTCAAGACGATTCTCGACAACACGATATTCATCCTGGCGCCGTCACTAAATCCCGATGGCGTCGATATCGTGCGCGACTGGTATATGAAAACTCTCGGGACGCCTTATGAGGGCACTTCCCCGCCCGAGCTGTATCAGAAATACATCGGGCACGACAACAATCGCGACTGGTACATTTTCTCGCAGGCCGAAACGCGGATCGCTGTTTCTCAGTTACATAATGTCTGGCATCCGCAGATAGTGTACGACGTACACCAACAAGGCCCAAACGCTTCGCGTATCTTCATTCCACCCTGGATGGACCCGATCGAGCCGAACATCGATCCTATCCTGGCTCAACTGGGCAATATGATCGGAACGGGGATGGCGGCGGACTTAACGGCGGCGGGCAAGAAGGGCGTCACCATCAATTCGATTTACGACTTCTGGACCCCAGCCCGGAACTATCAGGGGTATCACGGCGGGATGCGGATTCTGAGTGAGTCGGCTAGCGCCAGGCTGGCCACGCCGGTCAACATCGGAAAAGATGAGATTGCCGCGAGCGCGCCCGGATACAATCCGCGCGAATCTTCTTGGAATCATCTGGAACCGTGGCAGGGCGGCGAGTGGAAACTGCGCGACATTATGGAGTACCAGGAAATCGCCTGGGAGTCTTGTCTGTGGCAAGCGGCGGTGAGGCGGGAAGATCTGCTGCGGTCCTTCTACAACGTCGGAAAACGCGCGGTGGCTCGCACGAGCCCCTTCGCTTTTGTTTTAAACGCAAATCAGCGGGATCGTGGCGCGCTGCGGAAATTGCTGGAGACGCTGGCGTTTGGAATGGTGGAAATCGAGCGGGCCAACGCGCCGTTCGCAGCGGGAGGCAAAGAGTATCCAGCCGGGAGTTACGCGATTCGGATGCAGCAGCCGTATAGCGCTTTCGCCAAGACTTTGCTGGAGAAACAGAACTACCCGAATCTGCGCGAATATCCGGGCGGGCCGCCAAAGCGCCCCTACGATGTCACGGCGCATACGTTACCGCTCCTAATGGGAGTGGAAGCCGACGCAATTCTTACCCCCTTCAACGTGGGTCTGGCCGCGGTTGCCGTTTTCGAAGATCTACCGAAGCCGGCTCCGGCACGGCTGACCGAAATTATGAGCCGGCGCATCGGGCTGTACAAGAGCCATCAGCCAAACATGGATGAAGGTTGGACGCGCTGGATCTTCGAGCAGATGGGCGTGCCCTTCAAGCCGGTGGCCAACGCCGACATTCTGGCGGCCAGGCTCAGAACACAATTCGATGTTCTTGTTTTCGCGTCGCAAGGCCCGGCGTCGATTAACTTCGGATACCGTCCCGGTTCGATGCCGCCTGAGTACACCGGCGGACTCGGCGACGCAGGGGCTAAAGCGCTGGCGGCATTCGCCGAACAAGGCGGCACACTGATCTTCTTCGATGAAGCCAGCCTCTTCGCGATTGGACACATGGGCTTGCCCGTGAAGAACGCTTTGCGCGGTATTCCCAACCGCGACTTTTATTGCCCGGGATCTCTCCTGGTGGTGGACCTCGATGTCCGGCACGGCCTGGCGAAGGGCCTTCCCGCACGCATTCCCATTTGGTTTGAAGAGAGCCCCGCCTTTGAGATCCCGCCCGATTCACCCGCTCGCGTTATTGCGAAGTATCCAGAGACAGAACTACTCGCCTCCGGTTGGTTGACCGGAGAGAAGCACTTAGTCAACCGCGCGGCGGTGGTAGAAGTGCCGATCGGCAAAGGAAGAGCGATTCTGTTTGGAATGCGCCCGCAGTATCGTGCACAAAGTTATCTGACCATGAATCTCATTTGGAACGCCTTCACCCTGCCTGAGCGAACTCAATGAACGATCAGGTCCGAATCCAACGCCTCTGCACTAACTTCCTATTTCCATTCACGGTGGACAAGGAGGCAGTAGCCGAAGATCATGAAGACATCTGGTCGAAACATCCTCGCTGGATCGCCGCGCTAGAAGAATGGATCCGGCTGCCCGGCATCACTTTTGCCGGTCCGCTGCTGGAAGCGCTCGGTCCATGGCGCCGCACGCCCTACCGCCGTTTCGACATGGACTCAGTGTCCTACCAGGACATGGTGTTTTTCCATCCATATGTCCGGCGCGTGTTTTTCGATAGCGTCGACTTATGGGGTGAAGGAGTGGATCGCGAATCGCTGCTCCACTTCTATCGCATCTCGCTCGAAGGTAAGAGACTGTGGTTTGAGGCCGAGGATGCCAAGGGACGTAAGGCGCGGGTCGAGGTGACCGACCTCAAGCTGAATATGTACGCCAACGGCATCGGGACTCTATCTATCGGTATCGAAGCCTACGACTTATCCATCCAGGATGCCCTGTGGATCAACGAAATGATGCGCAAGATTTATCCATCGAGCCGCAGGCAGATACGCGAGGGCCGCACGCCGTGCCGCCTTGCTTTCGTGCTGGACAGGGTAAATGTCAACGGTGAGACGCTCTCACAAACATTGGTGGAGGAGCGGTTCGCAGAAGCGGCGATGGTGGGGTTTCAACCGCCGCTGGCGCGTACCGTGCAAGCGCTACTCTACTTCGCCGATTATGCCCGCCGCGAGTATGAACCGGTCCTGGACGAACGAATGGTGGTCTACACCTACTTCGAGTTGTCACCAAAGGGTCTGCCGTCCGACTATCTGAATTCCGAAGACTATCAGATGCTGATTAGCCGGGTGCTTTATGTGGATCGCTTCGGCAAGACCTACCGCTATGACCCAACCTTCATTCGCGAGTCGATGAACCGGCAGTTGTACAAGCGCTGGTCTCATCAAGGCACTTACTATGGCTTCACCACTTATTCCAATGTGACAGTTTGCATCGGGGAATTTGAGTGCGGCGAACACAAGCTGGATGAGGGCTTCCTGGTGTATCGGATGTTTCTGACGCGATACTTTCTGATGGCGCAGGTCAGCCTGTTCTATCGCGCCACCCTCCTGGACTTCGCCGAACGGACGGCACTGGTTTCCCGGCGGTTGTATCAGGACCAAGCCAGTGGACGGATTGCAACCGAGAACATCCGGATGGCCTCCGATCTGCGCTCAGACTTCCTGCACTTCTCCAACTATTGGTACTTTGACGAGTTGGCGAACAAAGACGAAGAGAGCGAACACTTCGCTCTGCAAGTTCGCGAATACCGCATCGATTCAATGGAGGAAGAGATTGAGTTGGAGATCGACACCTTAAACCAGTCGATTCATACTTACTACCAGTTCCGGAATACAGAAGCCATTAACCGCGTCGCCATGTTGAGCTTGATTCTCGGCGCAGGCGCCGTGGTGACGGGTTTCTTCGGAATGAATTTTGAAGGCAAGTTTGCCAGGACCCTGTTCCAGGAGTCCCGCGAACATTGGCTGTCGATCGGCTTTGTGACGGCGTTCTCCGCTTTGGCCATCGGGTTCGGCCTCTTCGTGGTAGTTACTCACTGGGCGGACTACCGGGAGAGCTTACTGCCGCGCTGGTGGTTGAATCGCAAGGCAACGCACAGGAGTTTGAAGCGGTAAGTGGACTAAGGCGCTTTTCTGGCCGTGTGGAAGACGTACCCGATACAGTCCGGGTATCGCCGGTACAGGTCGATGGCTTGGCGCGAATCCTGAATCAGAGCGGCCAGAACGTGGTCTTCGTTCGCCTCCGCCGAGAGCAACTTCATTCGGGCTTCGAGCGGCGTGAGATACTCGTCCCACCAATCCGTTTCGGGCAAGACCCAGCTTTGACAACCGGTGTAACCTACGTCGCGCATGGTGGCCCGGTGCGCCGCCGATGTCGTCATCTCCGGATAGGCCTGTGCGAAATACTCAACCACTTCGACCGGCCTGTGACCGGGCAACCAGCATAGTTCAGTGAAGGCAATTTGACCGTCCTCTTTCAACAACGGCAGCCAGGTTTCCAAGGAGCGGCGGATGCCCAGGAAATACGCGGAACCTTCGGCCCAGATCAAGTCGAAAGTGCCGGGCTTAAACTTCATATTCGCCATCGACATTTTGCGCGGAGTCACTAACTTAGATATACAAAAGAGCATCGAGGTGGCGGAGAGTTCGTCGAGATACGGCTGATGAATATCGATGGCCGTAACGCGGGCCTTTAGGCATAATGCGAGCGTGACGGCGGAACAGCCGGATCCACATCCCACATCGAGCACCCTAGCGCCGACGGGTATGGGCCCGAGCCGGCGGAGCGCTCCCCAGGTCGAAGCGTCGCTACCCGGCGCCTGCCGCGGAAGCCCTTCGTGAAGATAGTAAATCTTAGCTCTACTCAAAGGCTAGCCAAGGCGCGCAGCGACACTTCATACGGCGCACGCGCCACGCCTCTTTCGGTGATGATCGCGGTGACATAGCGATTCGGAGTGACGTCAAAGGCGGGGTTCTGAACGGCGATGCCTTCGGGAGCGACAGGCACTCCGAAGACTTCGATTACTTCACGGGGCGAGCGCTCTTCGATGGGAATCTGATCCCCGGACGCGAGCGAAAGATCGAGCGTAGATATTGGGGCAGCCACATAAAATGGTATCCCATTTTCTTTGGCTAACACGGCGACTGAGTAAGTACCGATCTTGTTGGCGACGTCGCCGTTTCCTGCAATGCGGTCCGCACCTACGACAACCGACCCGATGCGCCCCGACTTCATGAAGTGGCCCGCCATGTTATCGGTGATGAGAGTCGCCGGGATGCCGTCCTGTTGGAGTTCCCACGCAGTTAGACGCGCGCCCTGCAGGAAGGGCCGAGTTTCATCGGCAAAGACGTCGATCTTTTTGCCGGATTCGATAGCGGCACGGATTACTCCGAGGGCAGTCCCATAACCTGCGGTAGCCAAAGCGCCAGCGTTGCAGTGAGTCAGTACGGTTCGCCCATCAGGGATCAGTGGAGCGCCGTGGCGGCCCATCGCTCGATTAATTTCGATATCCTCTTCCCGGATAAGCTTGGCTTCGGCGACGAGCGCGGTGGCGATTCCAGAAGCGGACTGGCCTTTTAGAGAAGCATACTTACGCTTCATACGCTCGATACCCCAGAACAAGTTGACGGCAGTCGGACGCGTCGCTCCTAGTACGGCGCAGATGTTGGCGAACTCTTCATCCAGGCGTTCCGGATCCGCCTGAGTCATCCCGATCGCGACGCCCATGGCCGCAGCCACACCGATGGCCGGCGCGCCACGGATGACCATCGAACGAATAGCTTCCGCCACTTGTTCGTAGTTAGTACACGTAACAAACTCGGTTAGCCGGGGCAACTTGGTCTGATCGATCATGACCACGCCCGCTTCGGTCCATTGAATAGTTTCTACCATTGAAATCTCTCGTAGAGGAGTCCCGCAAAAATAATAGAGTTATAGCCGGAATGCATGGCTGTGGCGGACGCGGTCGACCCCGTGCTGAAGCGATGCCAGCCGAAGGCGACCCCGGCCAATCCGATCAGCGCCACATGACGCCACGAATACGCATATTGGGGAGCGTGCGCAATTGCGAACGGAACAGCGGCTAACAGTATCCCCGCCGCCACGCCGAAGGTTTGCGCGAACAACGGCATGAGAAAGCCCCGAAAGGCAAGCTCTTCACAAAGTGGGCCTAAAGTGGTTGAAAATACGCCGACCAGTATTAGCGTAGTCTGGTGATTCAGTAAGTCCTGCATCGGCGAGTCCCCCGCGGGCTTCTCCAGGAAGACTGAAACAAAAATTAATGTCATTGCCAGAGCCAGTCCCGCGACGAAGCTGCTCACCAGACGGGGCAAAGATGGCCGCCAGGCGAGCGACTCCCAGAAAGGCTGGCCATATCTCAGGCGGAAGATCAGATAGAGGGCGGCAAACCATCCGCCATAGGCGGCGAACTGCAAGATTAGGCCTCCCACATTACGGTCCAACCCGAATAAACGCCGGGAGGCCCAACTCGCGGCCATCCCTAGGATTATCGAAGGAAGCAAAGCGCCGCCAAACAACATCAAGTCGTCGTAGCCCCAAAAGACTTGGCTACCGGGGACCGGTCCCGGCTGCGGTTCGGCGGGTTTAGACTCATCGATCATGACTGGAGTTCTTCACGATCTAACAGGACAGCGGCCAGGAGCGGAATCATGATCTCATGGTGCCCGGTAAGTGAGTAGCCCTTGCCGCCCTTTTGGGCGTGCGGGCGTTCCACCACATTCACCTTTGGGCGGTAGTGTTGAAGAAAGTCGAAATTGACGGTTGTGAATCCACCCAATGAGTAACCAAGATTGCGCACGCTTGAAACAGCCTTGAGAAATACTTCGGGCAGGACAACGGCTGAGCCCACATTCAAAAACACTCCCCCTTGATCGAGACCGGCGACCAATGAACTTACCAAACGAAAATCTGTAAGAGTGGCGTGACCGATATCTTCGGCAACAGCCTTGGGGTGCGTGTGTGGTGTATCGGTACCAATGGCAATATGGACTGTCACCGGCACGTTAGCGCGCCAGGCCCCAAGCACCAGGCTCTGTTCCGCATAACGAGGGTCCGCAATCGCATCGAGCAAGCGGCCCACGGCTTCGCCAGCACCGATGCCATCCCGGCGGGCCTCGGCAAAAGCCCGGTTCATCTCGCGGCCTGTCTCCTCTGCCGACCCGAAGCTACCGTCCGGCAGGACCGCCTCGACATCTTCGCTCGTATAGCCGGCCAGCGCGATTTCCAAATCGTGAATAGCAGCGGCGCCGTTGAGGACAAAACCGGTGGCCCAGCCGCGGCGCATCAAATCGAGCAGAACCGGCGCGAGTCCGCATTTGATGACATGACCGCCCAGCCCCCAGAGGATCGCACGCCGGTTGTGGCGAGCCGATTCCAGTGCGGCGACGACGGCGCGAAGGCTGTCGGCAGCGAGTAACTTCGGTAACGAATCGAGGAGGCGGCTCGGAGTAACACCCCTGGTTGGCGGGGAGGCGAAATGATCGACGGTAACCTTACCGCCGCGTCCATACAACGAGACGGTCTTGAGCTTGGAAAAATCCAGCGGCGCGGTAGTGTACTTAGTCAAGAGGGAGTTCCTTTCGCCAGCGTCTTCGCCAGCGCCTGCCCGGTATGGCTGCGGCGGTTGCGCGCTACTTCCTCAGGCGTTCCGACGGCGACGACTTGCCCGCCTTTTTCGCCGCCCTCCGGACCAAGGTCGATAACCCAGTCGGCCGATTTGACGACGTCCAAGTGGTGCTCAATGACCAGAACAGTGTTGCCGAGCTCCACCAATTTCTGCAGCACTTCAAGCAGGCGATTGACGTCTTCAAAGTGAAGGCCGGTGGTGGGTTCGTCGAGAATGTAGAACGTCTTGCCGGTTTGACGGCGGCTGAGTTCGCGCGCCAGTTTGATGCGTTGCGCTTCGCCGCCGGAAAGCGTCGTTGAAGACTGACCAAGGTGCAGATAGCCGAGCCCGACATCAACCAGCGTCTTGAGCTTGGAATGAATCGCTGGGAGGTTCTCCAAGAGCGGCGCGGCCTCTTCCACCGCCATCTCCAGCAGGTCCGCGATTGAGCGCCCTTTGTACTTTACCTGAAGCGTTTCGAAGTTATAGCGGCGGCTGCGGCAGACATCACAGGTTACGTATACGTCCGGCAAAAAATTCATCTCGATCCGCTTCAAGCCGTCACCTTGACAAGCTTCGCAACGGCCACCTTTGACGTTGAAGCTGAACCGGCCCGGTTTGTAGCCGCGCTCGCGGGATTCGGGGAGCATTGCGAACAGGTCGCGAATGGGTGTAAATGTTCCGGTGTAAGTGGCTGGGTTGGATCGGGGTGTGCGGCCGATGGGCGATTGATCGATCTCAATCACCTTGTCGATGAGCTCCAGCCCTTCGATCTTCGAGTAAGTTCCGGGAGTGGCCCGCGAACCGTAAACCGATCGCGAGAGCGCACGGTAGAGAATATCGTGGATCAGCGTCGACTTTCCACTGCCAGATACGCCGGTAACGGCGATGAACATGCCCAACGGAAACTCAACGGTCAGGTCCTTCAGGTTATGTTCGCGCGCGCCTCGAATGACAAGTTTGCCGCCATTGCCGTGACGCCGGAATTGAGGGATCGGTATCCGCTTGTGGCCCGCAAGATACTGGCCAGTGAGCGACGCAGGATTGGCGCGTATTTCGGCGGGTTTGCCGGCCCCAACGACGACACCTCCCAATCTGCCCGCGCCCGGACCGAGGTCAATCACATAGTCGGCCCGTTCGATGGTTTCTTCGTCATGTTCGACAACGAGGACAGTGTTGCCCAGGTCGCGCAGACGGCAAAGAGTAGTGATCAACCGGTCGTTATCACGCGGGTGCAGGCCAATAGACGGTTCGTCGAGCACGTAGAGTACGCCACGGAGCCGCGAGCCGATTTGCGTGGCGAGCCTGATACGTTGCGCCTCGCCGCCGGATAGGGTGGCGGCCGAACGATGAAGCGTCAGATAGTCGAGCCCGACTTCGCGGAGGAAATCGAGCCGATCGATAATCTCCTGCACGACACGGCCCGCAACCTGGCGTTCGCGGTCGTCCAATTGCCACGCCGCTGCCAACTCCCGCGCGCGGCCAAGCCCCTGCGATACCAATTGGCCGATGGTGCAGCCCTTGACCTGGACGGCCAAACTAGAAGGCTTCAGGCGTGCACCCTTACAACTGGCACATTGCGTGGGCGACATCCCTTCGAAGAGCCATTCCTTGTATCCTTCGCTCGCGTTCTCGTACGCTTCGTCAAGGATTTTCAGCACGCCAGGGAAGCCGTCGGCTCCATCCATCAAAGCGCTCTGTTGCTTAGGAGGAAGCTGGTCAAAGGGCTTTTCGATTTTGATCTTGGCGCGTTTGGCATACGCTTCAACGGCTGCAATCACCGCGCCTTGGCTTGAGCCCGGCCCACCCATCGCGCCATCGAGCAGGGGACGGCCCGGATCGACCAATATCTTTCCGGCATCGAAACTCCATTGGTTGCCAAGCCCGTGACATTCTTCGCAAGCGCCGAACGGGCTGTTGAAGGAGAACGAACGCGGCTCAAGCTGCGGAATGCCGGCGCCGCATTCGGGACAGGCGAACTTCTGCGAGTAGAGGTGTTCGGCTCCACCTACAACAGCGACGATCACCAAGCCTTCCGCAAGTTTGGTGGCGGTTTCCACGGACGCCTCCAACCGTTCGGCGAGGCCCGCCTTCACCACCAATCGATCGACGACCACTTCAATCGTGTGGTTCTTGCGTTTGTCGAGCGCGATGTCTTCGTCCAGTTGACGCAACTCACCATCGATCCGCGCACGCACGAAGCCTTGACGAAGAAGCTTCTCCAGTTCCTTCTTGTACTCGCCTTTGCGCCCGCGCACCATGGGCGCCAGGATCATGATGCGCGCGTCCTGCAGGCTCGACGCGATTTGCTCCACGATCGACTGCGTGGATTGCGGCGTAATCTTGAATCCGCAATCGGGGCAATGCGGCACACCGATCGACGAGAACAGGACGCGCAGGTAGTCGTAAATTTCAGTGATCGTGCCGACTGTCGAACGCGGCGAACGGCTGGTGGTCTTCTGTTCGATCGAAATCGCCGGGCTCAAACCTTCGATTGAGTCGACATCCGGACGCTCCATCTGATCCAGGAATTGGCGCGCGTAGGGCGACAATGTCTCGACATAACGGCGCTGTCCTTCCGCGTAGACGGTGTCGAACGCCAATGACGATTTCCCGGAGCCGCTCAGACCGGTTACGACGGTAAGGCTCTGCCGGGGAATATTGACATCGACGTTGCGGAGATTATGCTGGCGCGCGCCATGCACAGAGATGCTTTTGAGCATGCAGTCTGGAAGTGCCGGATAGGATATTGTCGCATGGCGAGGCTGGGCTACCATAACGTTTGACCCTGCCTCGTCTTTACCCAATCCTCGATACGGCCCTGTTCCAGGCGCGAGGTTTTCCGTTAGTCGAGGCGGCCCGGATCTTCCTGGAAGGTGGAGCGCACCTATTGCAGTGGCGCTGCAAGACGGTGATCGGACGCGAACAACTTGACCAGGTAGACCGGTTATCCTTCTTATGTCAACGGCACAATGCCACCTTGATCATGAACGACCGGGCGGATTTGGCGATGATGGCGGCGGCCGAGGGGGTCCATCTGGGCCAGGACGATCTACCACCGGAGCTGGCGCGGACGCTTCTGGGTACACGCGCTGTGCTTGGGTTTTCGACGCACAACCGCGGCCAATTTCTCGCCGGCGCGAAGCTTCCAGTCGATTACCTCGCATTGGGCCCGATCTTTGGAACGGCCAACAAAGCGGACCCGGATCCAGTAGTTGGCCTCGACGAACTCCGGTTGTGCGCCAGCCTCACCCGTCTGCCTACCGTCGCCATCGGAGGCATCACGCGGGCAAATGCTTGCCAGGTTTTGGATGCGGGAGCGGCGAGTGTGGCGGTCATCGGAGATCTCGTGCCGGAGTCGTGCGACGCCGATTCGCTGCGGCATCGTTTTCATGAGTGGATGCGACTCCTTTAACCGTCTGGACAACGAAGCGGCCTGTGGTATAGTTGCAGTTTTTGCATTCGTCAAGGAGAAACGGTCCTTATGGCAACTAGCCCGCTATTCGCAACTAAACCACTTGAAAGACTCCTTCACGAAGCGGAAGGCGTAGGCGAGAAAACAACGCTCCATCGCACGCTGAGCGCTTGGAACCTGGTGGCGCTTGGTATCGGCGCGATTATCGGCGCCGGAATTTTTACGCTCACCGGGCATGCGGCCGCCGACTACTCTGGCCCGGCGATCGTCCTCTCCTTCATTTTTTCAGCGGTCGGCTGTGCGCTCGCGGGTTTCTGCTACAGCGAATTTGCCACGATGATTCCGATCGCAGGCAGCGCTTACACCTACGCTTACGCGACTATGGGCGAATTGCTGGCCTGGATAATCGGTTGGGATCTGGTGCTTGAATACGCGCTCGGCGCCGCTACGGTGGCGATCGGTTGGTCGGGCACCCTGGTTTCACTGCTTCATTCGTTTGGCATCAATTTGCCTCCCGCTTTAATCGCCAGCCCTATGCATCCGGCCACGCTGCCAACCGGTGAGAAGGTATACGGCATTATCAACCTGCCTGCGCTTTTTATCGTGGTAGCGATCTCGATGCTGTTGATCATTGGCATTGAAGAGTCGGCCAGGATCAACGCGATTGTGGTTGTGCTGAAAGTCGCGGTGGTGATTGTGTTCGTGGCCGTCGGCTACTGGTACATCAATCCTGCCAACCACGTCCCCTTCATTCCGCCGAACGAAGGCGGCAGCAAGTATGGATGGCCCGGCATCTTCCGCGGCGCTTCGGCCATCTTCTTCGCTTATATCGGATTCGATGCGGTTTCAACGGCTGCGCAGGAGGCTAAGAATCCGAAGCGCGATATGCCGATCGGTATTCTAGGATCGCTGGCCGTTTGCACCGTGCTGTTTATTGCGTTCGCCTGGGTGCTGACCGGCGTCGTCAATTACCGAGAACTAAACGGGGATTCGCCGGTCGCGCTGGCTGTCGACCGTATGAAGATTGGATGGCTCGGTTTGCTGATGAAGTTCGGCGTGCTGGCCGGATTGACGTCGGTGATGCTAGTGATGCTGCTAGGCCAATCGCGCGTGTTCTTCTCAATGTCTCGCGACGGATTGCTTTGGCCCGCCTTTTCAAAATTGCACCCGCGATTCCGTACGCCGTATATGAGCAACGTGATGTTGATGGCCTTCTGCGGGGTCTTCGCCTCATTCTTTCCGATCAGCGTGGTCGGCGAGATGACGAATATCGGTACGCTGTTCGCTTTCGTGCTGGTAAGCGTCGGCATCATCATCATGCGCAAGACCCAGCCCAATCTGCCGAGGCCGTTCAAGACGCCGCTGGTGCCGTACCTGCCAATCGCCAGTGTACTGGTGAATACATGGTTGATGACGAATCTGGGCCTGGAGAATTGGCTGCGACTGTTCGGTTGGTTGGCGATCGGCCTGGTGATCTACTTCACCTACGGGCGGTACCACAGCAAACTGGCAAAGTAACGGGTGTATGATTGGGGTAGCTATGCTGCGCATACACGCTGCGGTTTTGGTTTCGGCGATTCTCGGTTCGCCGATCTTGGCTTGCGCGACTATGCTGGCAGGCACCCGTAGTTCGGCAGGCGGCCATGAATGTTGCCAGCGAAAACCTCAGCCCAGGCCGAAATGCTGCCTGCTCAATCCCGCGCTCAAGTCTGAACCGGCCGTTACGATCGATCTGGCTAAGAGCCTACCGGCCACGACACCGGTTGCCGTTTTCCATTGGGCGCGTTGGGTTGATCGTGCTGCCCTCCTGCTGTCCGGGCATGGGCGCAGCCGCGACATTGTCCTGGAAACCCGATCGTTCCGATTGTGAAGTCACGCTGGTGAAGCCAGCGCGTGGTTTCGAGTCCGCCGCTTCGGTTGGCGGGATCGCATCTTCAACTTTCACAATTACGAAAGGAATCTTGTAATGAAAAAAGTAATGTTGACTCTGGTTGCGTTGTTCGCCTTAGCTACCAGCGCCTGGGCCGCCGGTTGTTGTGACGCCGGCTCGGATTGTTGCGCCAAGGCCTGCTGCAAAAAGGCCAAGTAGTTAGCAAGGTGGCGGGCGGGGCCATCAGGGTTCCGCCCGTTTCACTTACAAGTCCGCGGCCAGATATTGCAGCTCGTGCAGGCGTTGATAGAGCCCGCCGTCACGCAATAGTTCTTCGTGCGTGCCTATTTCGCGGACTCGTCCGGCTTCGATCACGACGATCTTGTCGGCACGGCGGATCGTGGACAGGCGATGGGCGATTACGAAGACCGTGCGGCCGCTCATCAAATTCGCTAGCGCCTTTTGGACCAACATCTCAGATTCGGTATCGAGGTGCGATGTGGCTTCGTCCAGGATGAGAATCGGCGCATTCTTAAGCAGCGCGCGGGCAATGGCAACGCGTTGGCGCTGGCCACCGCTGAGCTTGGCACCCCGTTCGCCGATCAGGGTATCGTAGCCGTCCGGCAGCGCTTGAATGAATTCATCGGCCAAGGCATTACGGGCAGCCTCATGGACCTCGGCTTCAGTCGCGTCACGGCGGCCGTAGCGAATGTTGCTGGCGGCCGATTCATTGAACAGGAAGGTGTCCTGCGCCACCGTCGCGATATGAGCACGCAGGCTCTGCAAGGTGTACTCACGCAGGTCGCGTCCGTCGATCAGGATTCGGCCCGAGGTCACATCGTATAGGCGTGGCAGCAGATTTGCCAGCGTGGACTTCCCCGCTCCGCTGGGCCCAACGAACGCGATGATCTCGCCGCGCCTGACATCGAGATCGACGTCGTGCAAAGCGAAGACCGACTGGGAATTTGGATAGCGGAAACCAACGTGATCGAGTCTGACCGATTCGGCGAGACTCGCGAGGGGCACTGCGCCGGGGTGGTCGCGGACAATTTCAGGTTGGTCGAGGTATTCGAAAACCTTTTGCGACGCCCCGAGCGCCTGCTGAAAAATATTGTGAATGCCCGTGAGCCGTTTGACGGGTTCGTAGAGCAACAGCAAAGCGATGACGAATGAGGTGAAGTCGCCCGCCGTCATTTGACCGAGCTTGATCTGGTTCCGCGCATACGTTACCAAACCGATGATCGTAATGGCTCCGAAGAATTCGATGATGGGCGAAGCCAGCGACTGCATCGCCACATACCTGAGGCTGCTGCTTTTCAAACGCTCGGAGGCGCCGCGGAAGCGCAGCCCTTCATGGTGTTCGGCTCCGAAGGTTTTCACTACGAGATGGCCGCTTAGCGTTTCCTGCAGGATCTGGTTCAATTCGGCGGCATCGTCTTGCGCGTGGCGCGTGCTACGGCGAATCCGTTTGCCGATGCGCGCAGTAGGCACTAATACGAAAGGCAACAAGGTCAGGCTGACTAGAGCGAGTTTCCAATCGGTCTGCATCACGACGAAGAGCAAGCCTAGAGCCGAGAAAGTTTGCCGGAGCCAATCGGCCAACATGTGCGAGACGGCGACCTGAATTTTTTCGATGTCGTTCATGATCGACGACATCAGACGGCCGGTCGAATTCAAAGAATAGAACTCGGCGTCCTGGCGGAGGAGTTTCTCGAAGATCTCCTGACGCACGTCAGTGACGGCGGAGAAGCCGACGGTGTTTACAAGGTAGTTGCCCAGATATTCGCAGATGCCTTTGGTCAGGAAGACGATCAGGATAAACAACGCCATCATCGTCCAGACGTTGTGGATCAACGACGTGGGCATGATGTCCTGGAGGTTCAGCGTCCAACCGAGGACCTTGAGGAGTTGGACGGGCTCGCCGCCCGTGTGAGGATCAAGCGCGCGATCGAAGATTAACTTAATCACGAGCGCGGTTGTCGCGTGCATTGCCCCCGCAATCGCCATGAGAACCACCGAGGCGCCCAAGGCGCTTGAGTATGGGCGAGTGTAGCGCAGGAGGCGGCGAAGTTCATTCATGAGGCGCGCTCCGTACTCTTAGGCGATCCAGCGCGGCGATGACTTGGACGGTCGGCACCACGCGGACGTCGGGCGGGGATACTATCACTTCAGCTTGCGTTTTCCAGGGGCTCCATTGATCGACATGAGAGGAACCGAACAACACGACGGCCGGCAAGCCAAACGCGGCGGCCATGTGGGCCGGACCACTATCGTTCCCCAGAAAAAGCGTAGCGCCGCTGAGCAGACGCTTGGAATCTTCGAGGGAACCGGGCGCGCATTGAAAGCCGTTGAACGGTGTGAAGTCATCCTGTTGGCCGCCAATGAAAACGGGTTCGAGTGAGAGTTCACTCTTGATGTGCTGAGCGGCTTCCACGAATCGCGCAGGTGGCCAAGTCTTATCCGGCTGTGAGGCGAAGGGGTGAATCACTGCGTAGGACGGCCGCGAACCGGCCAGCGGTTTAACAAACAACCGCGCGCGTGGGACCTCCGTTTTAGCCGCACCGAGATAAAACATCGCCGCCGCCAAATGTTCCGCAGTGTGAACGGGGCGGTTGCGATCAAGACCCAACACTTCCTGCGCGGAAGGGATTTTCACGTTGTAGATCCAAGGGGTCGAACGGTAATGGGCAAAGCCCGCCCGTTGGCGCGCGAGCGACGCGGCGGTTAGCCAAGCGCTGCGAGGGCCGCCGTGAAGATTCAGCGTCAAATACGGGCGGAAGCCTAGCGCCGTGACCGGTGAAGGCGGCAGCAACCCGGCGATGCCGGGATTGCCAGTCAACGCCGCGGCGAAGCGGCCCTCCACCATCACAGCGATTTCAAGATCGGGCCGCGTCTGTTTTAGAATATGAATCGCCGGCGTCGTCAAGACACAATCGCCCAGCGAACGCAGCCGCACGATGAGAACTCGCCCGCCGCGAGGGATTTGATCGAGCACAGACACGGAGCGGCCGGTCAGTCTTTGCGAGCTTCCTCGACCAACATCACTGGGATGTCGTCGCGGATGGGGTAAACGAGCCGACATGGCTCGCAACGCAGACCATTCTCGGCCTGCAGCAGTTCCAGTCGCGTTTTGCACACTGGGCAAACGAGGATTTCCAGCAAATCCTTGGAGATCGCCATAGAGAATTCAGTCTAGCAGGTCAAGCCTGCATCTCCGCGCGAGCTTTGGCAATCACCGACAGATACTGTTGAGCGAGCTTGGTCATTTCGTCGTACCGGCCGGACTGGATCAGTTTTGGATCGACGAGTTCGCCGCCGACGGCTACGGCGCACGCTCCGGCCTTGAGAAACTCGCCGGCCGTTTCCAGATTAACGCCGCCAGTTGGGACCATCTCGATGTGTGGCAACGGCCCCTTAAGGGCTTTTATGTATTTCGGCCCGCCGACCGCGCCAGCGGGAAACACCTTCACGATGTCAGAGCCAGCCTCCCAGGCGGTGAGCACCTCGGTAGGCGTCAACGCTCCGGTGCAGATCACTTTTGAGTAACGCCGGGCCATCTCGATGGTCGAAAGCTTCAACGCCGGTGTGACGAAAAACTGGGCCCCGGCCAGCGTACAAATGCGAGCCGTTTCAGGATCAAGGACGGTGCCAGCGCCGAGCACGATCTTGTCGCCAAATTTATCGGCGACCTTTTCGAGGGCTTTCAAAGCGCCAGGGACGGTCATGGTGATTTCGGCCGCTCTGATGCCGCCGTTATAGATGGCTTCGATTGCGAGAATGGCGCTCTCGGCCGAGGTAGTGCGAACCACAGGGACGATGCCGATGTCGAGCATCGCCCCAAGTACTTGTTGCTTGGTCATATTAAACGCCGGTCAAGCCATACTTGGCAAACCACGGTTTCGCGGGAGCCAGCGACGCATTCACGGCATCGATGTTCTTCACGCCTTCGGTCGACAGCCAGTCTTCGAGCGCTTTGATGCCTTGCTTGCCGTAAACCGGGATGCCTTCCTTCCAGGTCGCGCGACCGCAGAGCACGCCCGAGAAATCCGTCCCCGCTTCGCCAGCCATGCGCAGCGATTCGTTGAACTGATCGTTGCTGACACCTGCGCTGAGATAAATAAACGGCTTCTTCGCGACAGCGGCGGCGGCGCGGAAATGGTCAAGAGCCTGATCCCAGCTATAGGCGGCCTGACCTTTGAAAACCTTGCTGCCTTCAGTGAAGTTGGCGTTAATCGGAATTTCCACCTTCAGCACGTCGACACGATACTGAGGCTTCGAAAATTCCTCCATGCTCTTGATGACGATCTCCGGCTTCGCTTTGGCGTATTCGAGACCCTTCTCGTCGCCGCCTTTGGGATCGTATCCGATGAACTCAAGGAAAAACGGAATCTCTTCGGCTTCGCACTCAGCGCCAATGCGCTCGCAGAAAGCATGCTTGATGTCGTTTACTTCGGCGTCATCGAAAGGCGTGTAGTAAATGAGAATCTTGACGGCATCGCCACCCCAGTCCTTGATGCGCTTGGCGGACACGTGCGGCAGCAGGTCAGGGAGACGGCCGGGGGTATTGGCGTCATAACCGGTCTTCTCGTAAGCGAGCAGCAGCCCGGCGTTTTTCGAGCGAACCTTCGAAGCCGGAATCCCCCACTCGGGGTCGAGCAGGATCGCGGTGGCGTGCGGCGTCAGGATGCGCGTGACAGCCGTCTTGAATTCAGACATCATCTCGTCAGTGACTTTGCTCGCGTCGATCCCGGCGGCCTGCGCGATGGACTTTTGCAAACTGCCGCGCTGGTCCATGGCGGCTGCGGCGATGACGCCGCGGGAATCGGAGAGAGCCTTGAGGTGTTTCTTCTTGCCTTCGGATAGTTGCATGGTTCCTTGTGGTGCTTTGATCGATCGGGATGTCCCACACTACTGCCGGACAGGGCGGAAAGTTGCCGTGGGAAACCTAAGATTATAGCAGCCGTTTCGACCGATTTCGCTTGACCGTAATTTCGTCTTCTTGTTTTAAACATTTTTCTAAGAACTCGTGAATCCCAACCGATCTGTATTTGGTGACCGCGATTCTAATTCTTCTCCTCACGCCGGCTTCAGCGCTCCTGCAGGCAGGCCGACCGCTTTGGATTACCGGCCTGCGAGGGAGAAGCGGCAGAATTGGCCATGCGCCAGTACTTTACGCTGTGTCACGATTCGGAACTGAAGATCTCGCGTTGGGCTGGGCACGAGTTGCGCGCGGAACCTTTCAATCGCGTTGGGCCACGCTCATCAGCCAATTATTTCCGGCAGGATCTGGAACTGGCGCGGCCAAGCGCCCGGAACGCCGATTACCGCGGCAGTGGATTTTCGCGCGGCCATCTTGTTCCGGCCGCAGATTTCGCCTTGACCGAGGACGGCCGCCAAGCCACGTACGTTCTCTCGAATGCGGTTCCGCAGAATCAAAGCACGAACGCCGGGAAATGGCGGCAACTGGAATCTGCGATTCGGGCATTCGCCGCTCAAGCGGACGCCACATACATATTCACGGGTCCAATTTTAGTGGTCTGGTCATCGAAACCGTTGGTCAGGGGCAAGTAGCGGTTCCGACGCACTTGTTTAAAGTCGCCCTCATCATCACAGGCGAAAGCAAGACGATGTTTGCGGCCATCGTGCCCAATGCACCGGCGAACGGCGAACCGCTCGCCAGCTTCACAACCAGCGTCAACGAAGTGGAGAGACTGACAGAGCTCAACTTCTTCAATGGCCTTGAAGACATCGAAGAAGAGCGCCTGGAAGCCGCAACCAACAATTTCTATTCGAAGCCGAATTCGTAGGGATCGAGGCCCAACCGTTCCATCTGTCGCGGCATCTCGCTGCGCAATGCCTCGGGGGTCGAGTCGATCCAAGCCCGCACCACCGTGTTGGTGCCGACGCGCGATTTGCCCTCTTCGGCAGCCATCGATTCGGCTGTCTCGCGAACCCTGGCGGCGATTTGTTCGCGCACCGGCAGGGGCGTGGTCTTCAAAATTTGATCGAGAAGATCTTCGGAAGCTTCATTCCAGTCCATGAGGAAGGCTATGATAGCAGGAAGCGAATGCTCCTTCTTCAGACGGAATTGCCTGGGGTGAAGCTATTGGGCCGCGGCAAGGTCCGCGACAACTACGACCTGGGCGAACATCTCCTGATCGTGACCACCGATCGGATCTCGGCTTTTGACTACATTCTTGCCACGGGCATCCCGGACAAGGGCCGCGTCCTAACGCAACTTTCGATCTTTTGGTTCGACTTCCTGAAAGACCTCGTCCCTACCCATTTCATTTCCGGGAACGTTGACGACTATCCCGATCCCCTGCCCCGCTTCGGCGACCAACTTGAGGGACGGTCGATGCTGGTGAAGCGCGCGAATATGATCGACGTCGAATGCGTGGCGCGCGGTTATGTTTCCGGATCGGGCTGGAAAGATTACCAACGCACCCAGTCGATCTGCGGGATTCCGCTACCGGCAGGACTGGCGGAAAGCGCCAAGTTACCTGCGCCGATTTTTACGCCAGCCAGCAAAGCGCAAACGGGCCACGACGAGAACATTTCGTTCGATCAGGTGGCGGCGCGCCTTGGAATCGAGCTGGCGACTCGGCTGCGAGAGATTACGCTGGCCATTTACGAGAAGGCCTCGGCTTACGCCGCGACGCGCGGATTGATTCTGGCCGACACGAAGTTCGAATTCGGATTCGCCGGCGGCGTCCTCACCCTGGCCGACGAGGTGCTCACGCCCGACTCTTCGCGATATTGGCCGGCGGACCGCTACTCGCCCGGAGGACCTCAGCCCTCCTATGACAAACAATACGTGCGCGACTATCTGGAGCGGATCGGTTGGAACAAGCAACCACCCGCTCCGGGATTGCCCGATGAAGTGGCAGGGCGCACCAGCGAAAAATACCAAGAGGCTTATCGGCTTCTGACCGGCCGCGAACTATGATCGACGTCGACGGCTACAACTGGCTGGACATGGTCCTGGGCGGCTTGTTCGTCACATCGGTAATCAGCGGAATGTGGCGTGGCTTCTCGCGCTCGATCGTCGGATTCGCGACCAGCATGATTGCCGTGCTGGCCAGCATTTGGTTCTACGGATCGGTAGCGGCATTGCTGAAACCATACGTTGCCCATCCGACGCTCGCCAACTTTGCCGGATTTGGTTTGATCTTTTGTCTCATCACAATCGTTGGCTCAATCATCAGCCGCATGATGTCGAAAGCGATCAAATGGGCTGGGCTGGGCTGGCTGGACCGGCTGTTCGGTGGAGCGCTCGGTGCGGTTCGAGCCGGCATCGTCGCAGCAGCTATCGTGTTGGGTCTTTGCGCCTTCGCTCGCAATCCACCGCCCGATGCCGTGGCGAAGAGCCGTTTCGCTCCTTATGCGATCGAGGTGGCAAACCTCTTGAAATCGCTTGCTCCCCAAGAACTCCGCGAGGGTTTCGACGAGAGCTATCAGAAGGCCAAGAAACTGTGGAAGGACGTATTGAAAAAGGTGCCGGCTAGTGTCTGATACAAAACGCCTTTTGATCTTCGATCTCGACGGGACCTTGATCGATTCCCAGCGAGACCTGGCCAATTCGGTCAACGCCGCGCGGGACCATCTTGGGCTGAGTCCGATTGCCGATCATTTGATTTATTCCTATGTGGGCAACGGCGCTCCAGTCTTGATCCGGCGTGCGCTTGGTCCAGAGGCTCCG
Organism: Acidobacteriota bacterium; assembly: GCA_043755595.1. Lineage (GTDB taxonomy): Bacteria > Acidobacteriota > Terriglobia > Bryobacterales > Bryobacteraceae > VFZP01. The sequence continues at coordinate 43,799 of JAYUSQ010000095.1, forward strand.
CAAACTGAAGTCGACAAGGCTTTGGAATTTTTCCTTCATTTCTATCACGAGCACATGCTGGAGCACACGCGGCTGTATCCGGGAGTTCGTGAGGCTCTTGACCGGCTGTTGAATGCCGGACACACTTTAGCGGTGCTTACCAATAAGCCCTGGCGCATTAGCGAGGCGATCGTCGAAGGGCTGGAATTGAAGGGACATTTTCAACGCGTGTATGGCGGCAACAGTTTCGCGGAGAAGAAACCTCATCCGATTGGCATCGACACACTAGTCGCCGAATTAAACTGGGGGCGTGAAGCCACGATCATGGTAGGCGATAGCGCCGTGGATATTCGCACCGCGCGTAACGCCAACGTAATGGCCTGCGGAGTGACCTACGGGTTCCAGCCCGAGACGCTGAAAACCGACCCGCCAGACCTGCTGATCGATAACATGGTCGAACTCGCCGATTATGTGCTGGGACCTGCCTGAATGAACTGCCAAAGCACGGCGGCGGCCAGATAGAGTCCGGCCGCCACGGGCAGCACGACCGAGAAAGATCCAAAGACGGCGGCGAGCCAAGCGGCGATGAGCGGCGCCGCGATCCCAGAAAGGCTCGAAGCGAGATTGACGAAGCCGGCCGCTGTTCCTCCAAAGCTGCCTCCAATGTCCGTACAGGAGGCCCAGACCGACGATAGCGTCAGGTCGTGCGCCGCCGTCGCCAAACTGAGCCACGCTACTGCGGCCTGCGGAGATTCGGCACGCATCGCCAGCAGCAATCCGGCCGCGCCGACGGTAAAACCTAACGTCGCGACCAGACGCCGGCCTTTGGAGATGCTGCCCAAACGCCGGCTGAGCCAATCCGCCAACGCTCCTCCCAAGACACAACCGATGGCTCCTGTCGCCAGCGGCGCGGCTGTGTAGAAACCCGACGCAAGCAGTGAAACGCGGTGCTCTTGAATGAGAAACGTCGGCAGCCAAGTGACGAAAAATTGAAACCCGAAGCCGGAGGCAAAGTAGCTACCGAAGAGCCCCAGCAGGTTTCGATTGGCGAGGAGCGCTCGCCAGGGCAAACGAGTACCAGGCTGGGGCGCAAGGGCGGCGCCGGCGAGTATCTCGGCCAGTTCGACGGGCGAAACCGCCGGGTGATCGGCAGGATCGTCCCGAAACCATCGAAACCAACACCAACTCCAGATCAAGCCCACCGCGCCAAACACAATAAAGGTGGCGCGCCAACCGGCCCAGCCGATCAAGAGCACAGCTAACACGGGCGAGAAAGCGCCTCCGACCCGGGAACCGGTCCACATGACACCATTGGCCCATGCCCGCTCGTTGAGCGGAAACCATCTCGCGACCGCACGGGACAACGTCGGGAAGGCGCTGGCCTCGGCCGCGCCGAAGCAGAAACGGGCCGCCAGCAGCGACCAATAGCCATGGACGAGACCGGTGACAATGGTGAAGAGCGACCAGCCTGCGACGATACGAGTCAGAGCGAGCCTTTGCCCCCAGCGGTCTCCCAACCAACTCGCAGGCAGTTCGAAGATCGCATAGGCCACGTTGAAAATCGCGAATACCAGACTGAATTGCGCCGAACTGAGAGAGAATTCCTCGCGAATGGCGGGCGCTGCCACCGACAGGCAGACCCGATCCAAGTATGTGATGACAGCCGCCGCGAAGACGCCGGTCAACACCAACTGACGTGCTGCACGCGGCCGGGACATCGGACCAGTCTACGCGATAAAATTTGAAGACACTCTGGAATCCTTCCATGGCTTTTTTCAAAGAACCTCTTCCAACCGGATCGGACGCCCCGCCGTTCATCCTTCCCGACGAGAACGGCGACGTCTTTGTCCTCAATCAAAATCGCTCGCGCTACGTAGTGCTGGTTTTCTATCCGGCGGACGACACGACAGTCTGTACGGCCCAGCTTTGCGAGTTGCGGGACAATTGGGAACGCCTTAAGGGTCGAGGCGCCATCGCCCTCGGTATCAATTCGGCCGACGCCACTAGCCATGCGGGCTTCAAGAAGAAGCACAGCTACCCGTTCCCGCTTCTGGTGGACAGCGGCAAACGCGTCGCTGGACTTTACAACGCCGGCGGATTGTTGACGCGACGGACGGTTTACGTCGTCGGTAAGGACGGTAAGATTATCTTCGCGAAGCGAGGGAAACCTTCGGTGGACGAGATCCTTGCGGCGATTCCTGACGGAACGTCTTAACTTGACTCCCCTCTCACCGCACGACTACAGTTGATACAAGCGACTTATAGTCGCCATGACTAGCAACTAGGAGACGAGCCTTGAAGTTTACACGCCTCTTCGCGCTGACTTTAGCCACGGCGGGCGCCATTGCCGCCGCGAGCCTGACAAGCGGTATGCAATCAGGCAAAGCCGATCTGAAGTCCGCTGGCCCGCTGGCCTTCGGGCCCGATGGCATTCTACTGGTGGGTGATCCGATGGGCGCTCAGGTCTTCGCCATCGATACGGGTGACTCCAAGCCGGGAAAAGGCGGCGAAGCCGACCTGCTGGCCCTCCACGAAAAAATCGCCGCTCATCTGGGTTCCTCCGCCGACCAGATTCTGGTGAATGATCTGGCGGTCAACCCGCTCTCCAAGACGGTCTATCTTTCGGTGCAACGTGGCCGCGGACCGGAAGCGACGCCGTTGTTGCTGCGGGTTCGCAATGGCAAGATCGAAGACGTGAAACTGGAAAATATCCTTCACTCGAGCGCCTCGCTTTCCAATGCCCCGGCCGACGAAAAGGACCGGCGCGGAAACAGCAAGCGTAGCGAGGCGATCACAGACATCGCCTACCTGGACGGCAAGGTGATTGTCGCCGGGCTTTCTAACGAGGAATTCGCTTCGACGTTGCGCACCATCGACTTTCCGTTCGCCAAACTCTCAACCACGACCAGTGTCGAGATTTTCCACGGCGCGCACGGAAAGTACGAGACCAATTCGCCGGTTCGCACATTCACCACCTACTCGATCGGCTCCAAGTCTCACCTCTTGGCGGCTTACACATGCACGCCGCTGGTGAAGATTCCGATGTCGGATCTCAAGCCCGGTTCCAAGATCATGGGCACCACCATCGCCGAACTCGGTAATCGAAACCGTCCGCTCGATATGATCGTCTATCGGAAAGGTGGGGCGGATTTCATCCTGATGAACAACTCAAGCCGGGGCGTCATGAAGATGTCAGCCGCCAACCTGGACAGTTATCAGGCGATCACCAAACCCATCGCCGATACGTCGGGCGTGCCGTACGAAACCCTCGCCGCCTGGAAAGGGGTGGAGCAATTGGATCGTTTTGACGATACTCATGCCATGATGCTTTTCCGCACCGAAGGGGGCGGTCTCGATCTTAAGAAAGTGGCGCTGCCGTAGGAATCACGCGTGCTCATGACCCGTCTTAGTCTCGTTTTGGCGATCCTGGCGGTGCTTGGGCACGCGCAGACTACGACTGTCTCCATTAAGCTGGTTGGAGATCCGCTGGTATTCCGCGTGGAGAATTCCGGCATGATCCAGCGGATCAACAACCCCAATTTTGAACGAATCCTGCGGGTCTTCGTCATACAACCCGACGGCAAACCCGGGCCTGAACCGATTGCAGGCGAGTACGCGATCGAACGTAACCACCTGATCTTTAAGCCACGGTTTAAGCTGCAGCCGGGCATCACCTACCGGGCAAGTTTCAAACTGGCCGATGAAGCCGGCACCTACGAAACCACGGTGCCCAAACCGGCCTATGTCGCCACGACGTTTGTCGAAAGGGTCTATCCTTCGGCTGCGGTACTGCCGGAGAACCAGCTCAAGTTTTATATACTTTTTTCAGCGTCGATGAGCAAGGGCGAGGCGGCCAAGCGCATCCATCTAGTCGAAGAAAACGGAGTAGAGGTCAAACTTCCCTTCCTGGAAATCGACGAGGAATTGTGGGATAAGCAACAGAGGCGGCTGACTGTCTTGTTCGATCCCGGCCGCATCAAGACCGGCGTGACGCCGAACGAAGAAGTGGGCATGGCGCTCAAGGCCGGCCGTCGCTATACGCTCGTGGTGGATGAGGAGTGGAAAGACGCCAAGGAAGTTCCGCTCAAGGGCTCCTTCAAGAAACAGTTTGCCGTCGGACCGCCGGATCGATCGCCGATCGACCCGAAGGCTTGGCAGATCGACCCACCGAAGGCAGGAACCGATCAAGCGCTATTCGTACGATTGCTTGAGTCGCTGGATGCCGCTTTGCTACAACGCTTCATCGATGTTGTCGATGAAAAGGGGCACTTAGTGATGGGCAAAGTGACGATTGAGGAGGATGAGCGTGTTTGGATCTTCAAACCCGACCAGCCTTGGTTAGCGGGCAAACTCTCTTTGGAAATTCTAAAAACTCTCGAAGATCTGGCCGGGAATAAGATCGGGCGGGCGTTTGAGGTGGATCGCGTGGACCAGCCCTCCATCACCGGGCCTGACGCCAGTTTGACCTATTCCCTTCCCTTCACTGTTCCGGCTCAGTAACGGCGAACGAGATCAACACCCACGCCGTGGTCGAGATGTGTTGCGCATAGCTGTCGCCTCCGCCCGGGCGCGTAGTAGCCGGCCAACCTCCGCCACTCCATTGCGTTTTCAAGAGCCAGGCGCGTGCTTTGATCGACGCCGGATGCGCAGGGCCTAGCGCCATTCGCGCCAGTGCAGTGTCGAATGGCTCTCCACCCCAACTCCCATCTTGCGACTGCGCCGCGCCCAATGCGGCCAAGTCGGCATTGCGGTGTAGCGACAAAGCGAGAACCGCGGTTTCCATTAGATGTCCGGGTTTGCGTCGCTCAAGCCAGCGCGTCGCTTTAGCGATCTGGATCTGGTGTTTCCGCCGATTGGCGGACGTGAGAACCTCACGGGCCAAATGAGTAGCTAATACCGGCCCATAGGTCACCGGAGAACCGACCGCCAATTCCTCATCCACCATCCAATGACCATCGGATTGTTGATCGGCCGCCACCGTCTCTGCCGCGCTCGCGAGATTGGCGGGATCGACAAGTCCGGCCGCGACGGCCTCTCGTATCGCCGCCGCGAATTGCAATCGGGCAAGTGGTTTGCTCTCCCATTCGGACGGTGAGACTAGCGCCGGCAGCGATTGGTTCAAAGCCGCCGCATTCACCGGAATTCCCGCTCGGCGCGCCACCAGCAGGGCGCGCAGCCCGTCGCCGTCGTTATGACAGGAGTAACAACCGTTATCGCGCTTCCACTTGGGAACCTCGCGCTGGAGATAGGCGACCGCTTCGCGCACTTCGGCGTTCGCCGTGAAGACGGAGACGAAGAGAAGCGCGACAGATCGGTACAATCGAATCAATGTCTTCATCGTATCCAGGATTTGCCACAGCCGAAGGCACCGCTCGTTTCGGCGCGCGGTTTCCGCAATTGGAGGCCAAGAGCTTCTATCGGCAGGCGCAAGGTCTGACGGTCTCGTCGCTCGGCCTCGGCTCGTATCTCGGCAACATCGACGACGCAACCGACGCGGGCTATAAAGCGGCAGTAACGCTCGCGCTTCGCAATGGCATCAACTTCCTGGATACATCGCTGAACTACCGGCATCAATCGTCGGAACGCAATTTTGGCGAGGCTTTGGCGGCTTTGATGGACGCAGGCGAACTCCGCCGCGATGAATTTTCGATCTGCACGAAGGCGGGCTATCTGGTGCCCGGCGCTGTGCCGACCACCATCATGAGGCCATCCGACGTAGTCGGCAACATGCACTCGATGGCGCGCGCTTTTCTAAAGGACCAACTCGAGCGGAGCCTCGCGAATTTGCGTCTGGCGACGATCGACGTTTTCTATCTGCACAATCCTGAAACCCAACTGCAATACGTTTCGCCGGTCGAATTCTACTCCGAGGTTCGCGGCGCGTTTGAAACACTTGAATCCGAAGTGGCCGCAGGCAGGATCCGTTACTACGGCGCGGCGACCTGGAATGGCTTTCGCACGCAGCAGGAACACGAGGGGCTCTCCCTAGTGCGGCTGGCGGAAATCGCCGCCGACGTAGCAGGCCCCGACCACCACTTTCGCTTCATTCAACTTCCCTTCAACCTGTCGATGACCGAAGGAGTCACCTTGCAACGCGAGAGCCTCAATGGGAGACCCGCTTCCACGTTGGCCGTCGCCCAGTCGCTCGGCATTAGCGCTATTGCGAGCGCGAGTTTGCTGCAGGCGAGGCTGGCGCGCGGGTTGCCCGATCAGGTGGCGGCAAACCTGCCTGGACTTTCCACCGACGCGCAACGCGCCATTCAATTCGCACGCTCCGCTCCGGGTATAGTCTCTGCGCTCACCGGCATGTCGAACCCGGCGCACGTAAATGAGAATCTCGGCGTCGCGGCCGTAGCGCCCGCGGATCTGTCGGCATGGTTTTCAAGCAACCGATAGCTTTCCCGGTCACCGGAGATTTGACGGCCCTGCCTGACGGCCAAGCGGTCTACCTGATTCACGCCCACACGGGGCCACCGCATCTCGGCAGGACGAACATCCTCAGGCGGCGGCTCAGCCGGATTTTCAACAAATGGAAATTGGCTGAGGTTGCCTCGCACATCGAATATTGGCCCACCGCTTCGCGCCTGGAGCAATGGATCTTATCGCACCAACTCGGGCTGGAACTGTTTCCCGGCGATCCCGGGCGCGCCCTGCGTTTACCAAAGCCCGCCTACGTGAAGCTGCTGATGGCAAATCCGTTCGCACGGACTCAGATCACTACCAGGCTCAGCGGCGCGCAGAACGTCTTCTTTGGACCGTTCTCGACGCGGGCGTCAGCCGATCAGTTCGAAAGCCAACTTCTCGACTTGTTTCAACTCCGGCGATGCCAGGAAGATCTGCAGCCGGCGATCGATCATGCCGGCTGCATATACGGCGAGATGCGGCGCTGCTTGCGGCCCTGTCAGTTGGCGGTGAGCGCCGAGGAATACGCTTCCGAAGCGGACCGCATGGCCGATTTTCTTTCGACGCGTGGACGCAGCACGCTTGAACGCACGATCGTCCAACGCGATCGCGCCAGCCAAAAGCTTGAATTTGAACTGGCGGCGCAACTCCACGCGAGACACGAAAAACTTGAAGCGCTGGCGCGGCAGCCGGGAGAACTGCCGGGCAGCACCGCGCGCCTTTGCGGAGTGGCGGTGACTCCATCCACCGAACCGCAATCGGTGACGCTCTGGTTCATGCGCAGCGGCGCGTGGCTGGCTCCGGTAGTCTTCAGCCTGGCGCCAATCGTGGACAAGCCGGCGTCGCTCGATTCACGCCTTCGCGAAATCATCTCCTCGTTTGAGACGCCGAAACTTTCGCTGTCACAACGGGAACAGCATCTGGCTCTGCTGGCCAAATGGTTCTACTCCAGTTGGCGGGATGGCGAGTGGCTTGGCATGGACGATTTCGAAACCGTGCCCTATCGCAAATTGGTGAACGCGATCCATCGGGTGGCGCGTGGCGAGCCTGCGGCACAGCCGAGCCTTGTCTAATTCTTCAGCCGCCGGTGGCCGGCTCCACGGTGGCGCTCATTGAGCCCATGCTCTCAGGCATACGCGGATCGGCGCCATAGGCATGAATCTGATCGCGGGCAAATTCGGCCTGCGGCAATTCGCAGGTGAGAACGATGGTCCGGCCATCGGTATCAACCTCGACGGCGTGGCGAAACGCCTCAGTTTTCGATTTCATCAGCAGCTTGCAAAGCATCTCGATCACGTAGTCATAGGTATGGTGATCGTCGTCAAGTAACACGACGTTGAACAACGGCGTGAGATGGTCTTCGGATCCGGCGCCGGTTTCTCGCTCGATGTCGATATCCGGCGGAGTTAAAGTGGCTGGCATGCTGTCGCTTACGGTGCTCCCCGTATGGTAGCCCAAGGAGAGGCTTGACGCCGAGGCGAACCGCAACGCGCTATACTACCGGGCAGGGGGCGTAACGGATTCGACGGGATTGAATCCATCTGACGAAGGCGTGCCGGGTTCCGAGCTCCCGTTAAACGATCGGAAAAACAAAACTGCCAATAACACGCAGTTTGCATACGCAGCCTAATTTAGGCTAGCGCGCTCCGGGTAGCAGGTCCGCATGTTACTCTCAGGGCGTCTTATGGCGGACTGGGCCGTAGGCTTCCGCTTGTAGCCAAAGGTCGAGATCAATCGAGCTAGGCCGCCGCCTCTGGCCGGTTCTTATGTGGCGGTCGAAACAACGAGTCGGCTACGCACGTAGTCTTCGCAGGTGAGCTTTCTCGGACGCGGGTTCGACTCCCGCCGCCTCCACCATTTATCTGGTTTATTATCAATCACTTACAGACGGTTATTTGGAATTGTACAATACCCGTACAACCGACACCGATTGTGTTGTAGCTCCGGGCGGCACGACGCCGCAGGCTCGCGTCTCAATCCCCGTGCGTTGGACGGTCCCGCCCGCACCGGATGAACGACCTGCGGGTCCGCACTCGCTGATTTGGCCCCAACGGCTATCCTGGTTACCGGCGCGGCCGCGCCAAGGACGCGTTGAAACTTGTGGCCCCGGTCCGAGGCGCATTGGGCGTCACGCAGCCTCCGCGCTGCCAAGCCCTGACCAGGGAGCGCAAACTGCTTGCCAAGCCCAACCGCGACCAGGATCCGATACGGGGTCTCATCACAACCAAACTCCTCACGTATCAGAGCCCTCGTAATCTTTTCGGCGGATGCGGATCCGCCGATTCAAATCAATTAATCCTTCTCTGATTGGTGTAGAATTAAGTCATGTCTGTCGCCACCTATACGCCCGCACAAGCCGCCACGTTGACTGGGCTGCCGTTAGCCGCGGTGAACAAGGCGATCGATAGCAAGTTGATTCGGCTCCGGACGTCCAAGTCTGGGTCGAGATTGCGGCGGCTGTTGACGAAGGAGCAGCTCATCTATCTGCAACTGGAAGCGGAAGGCCTTCGGCTTCTGCCAATCGGAACGCGGCGTGAGATTGCGGAGGCGATTCAGCGGTCTCCAGCGACCGATCGACTGCCCATCGGCGCCGGTTCCGCACTAAGCCTCGAAGTCAAGTCAGCCCGGCGAAAGGTGGAAAGCCGGTTGAAGCAATTCGCGCGGATCGGGCAACTGGTGGTGAGCGATCCCGAAATCATGCGTGGAACGCCCATATTCAAGGGAACGCGGATTCCGGTCGATCTCGTCGCCGACATGCTGTCTCAGGGTGCGACGGCCGACGAAATTCTTCATGGGTATCCGACGCTCGATATCGAGATGGTTTCCTTGGCGCCGATGTACCTGCGGGCGTTCCCGCGGCGAGGGCGGCCCACGCGCCACGCGTGGGAAAGTGCGAATCCGCGTACCAAGCGGTCGTTTCGCTTGAGCGATCTATTGAACGCGAAATGAGATTTCTCATTGACGAGTGTCTTCATGAGTCGCTTGTCGAGTTGGCTCATGCCGCCGGATCGGAGGCAATCCACGTAAACTACCTGGGCTTAAGCGGCCAACCAGATTGGGTGCTGGCCGAACGAATCGCGAGAGATGAATTCACATTTGTCACCAACAATCGATCCGACTTTGTGGAACTGTTCGCCCGAATGAGCCTCCATCCGGGGCTTATCGTCATTGTTCCAAACGTCACGCCCGTAGTGCAGCGCGCACTCTTCCGGGCCGCGCTTCAGCATGTAGGGAAAAGAGAGTTGATCAACACCGCGGTTGAGATCAGCATCGACGGCGAGGTGGTGCGCTGTTCGGAGTATGAGTTGCCACCCCGTTAAGGGCCTCAGCCGGATTTGTACAACGTTTGTACAATCAAATCGGCATTCCGGCTGTTCTGGCCTTTCGGAAATCAGTAACTTGTCTCTTTTCAATGCCTGCCTCTCAATCCTGAAATGTAAAACCTCCAGTGAGAAACCTGGCGGTCCGACCTACTGCCGGTGTCCGTCCAGTCTCCCAACGGGGTAACGGGAGTGTAATTGCCGTCAGCGCGGCGCCATGGCTACCAGCTCGCCCATTGAAGTAACCGCTCGCAGAATATTATGTAAGTTCCACACCACTATGGCCGCAAAGATGTAATTCACCTTCGAGATCACTTCCATCCGTTTCGTTGCCACGCAGAACGCTCCCAAGCCGAAACCGATGAACTTTACGATCGTCAGGCCCAATACTGCATCGTACTGCATAAGCCAACGGGCAAATGGGCTCATCTCGGTGCCGCCCATCCTTAGCCCCACCAGCGTGGTCAGGAAATCCAGGAGCTGGAGAAGAAAAAAGACCTCAATAATTTTCATGTTGTTTGATCCTCCAAGTGGGGAGCCCTATCGGGGAGCCCACAGATTGACGGCTATTAAAAACAGAACGGATGCACAGGCTATGATTGACCCGTGCGGCAGCGAGATGGCCTGTTCGCTACCGGTCTGCAGATCTTCCCGCTTCAAATATGGTGGCCGGAAGGCCATCAGTTCCCTGACGATGAAAGCCACGTTAAAAACCGTATGCGAAAATCTCTTTCGAACGAGCACCACCAGTAGCCCTACCACGCCACCGAGCACGGCAGTGGCCAGGAAAATTCCAAACCAATTTCCCGGTCCGACAATGGCTCCGACGGCGCCCATCAACTTCGCGTCGCCCGCGCCCATCGCCCGGAGCGCGAAAAGCGGGAAGTAGATCAGCAGGGCCAGTCCCAATCCCTTAGCCGACTGCGTCAAACCAACTGAGCCAAAAAGGAACCAGTTCATGCCAAAACCGAGCACCAATCCTACCAGGACCAGCCAATTGGGAATGCGCCTGGTGCGGATGTCTGTCGCCCCTGCCACCGCTGTGAGCAGCGCCAGCAATACCTGCAGGACTGGTGGAATGTAACTCATCCTTGTTTCTTTCGTTATCGGCTGCGCCGAGCAAAGACCTTAGGCTGCCGACCCGCGTTTGACATTATAAATGAATTGACCACATAGCGTCAGACAAACGCAACAGAATCGACCCGAACCAGCCAAACGGCCCGATGCCCTTGCAAAACCCAACAAATGCCTCAAATAGTCGAGGTTGCTTTCAGTCAAACATTAAAATTACTCAATGTCGGACCAATCGGAGTGTTGGCTTCAGCACGTTGTTAACATCTCGATTCGAGCGTTCGTTGCATCTTGTTTAAAATAACCGACTTAAATCGCTTGCTCCTTTAGTCCCACTATCGTACCAGGGAAAACCGTCTGGTACTAAGTCTTGTGGTCTGGTGTTCCTAGGGTGAATCCAGTATACTTTTGAACAACTGAGGTCGCGGGCTAAGACCAAAATGCGGATGGAGGAATGATCGATGGAGGCCCGAAAAATTCGAAGGAAGTCGTTGGCCGGTCATGCCGTTATCGAACTGGCGTTGATCGGACCTTGGCTATTCCTGCTCTTCGCCGTCGTGCTCAACTTTGGCATGTTCATGTACACCGGTATTTCGGTGGCCAACGCGGCAAGGGCTGCGGCGCTCGAAGCGGGACGGAGCTCGGTGAGCGCGCTGGATCAGGCATTGGCCTGCACGATCGTGAGAGAAGAACTGCGGTATCTGCCCGGCATTACCGTCAGTCTGCCCTGCAACGCCGCGCCTCTGGTAGTCGTCATGGGGAATGCCGGCTCGGCCATCACCGCCATTGATGACAACACGAAGGCGGGGGCCCGGGTCCGAGTCACCTACACGAATCCGCCCCTGTTCGCTCTTCCAGGGATGAACAGCCAGTTTACGATTTCGCGCGCCGCTGAGGTTCGGGTGTTCCAATGAGCGCCAAACGCGGATTGCCCCAGACGAAGCAATGCCGGTCGGGTGCGTCCATGCTGGAATTTACCTTGGTTGCGATCCCTGTGATCTTCCTATTGATCGGAATCTTCGAGTTGGCGCGCGGGATGTGGATCTACAACTCGGTTGCGCACGGCGTGAAGGAAGCGACCCGCTTTGCGATCGTTCATGGCAATAATTGCTCCTACAGTCCGAATAGCTGCACGGTGACGATTGGCCAGATCTGCGGGATCCTGCAGTTTCATGCCGCTGGATTACCAGCGGGACAAGTGGTGAATGTCACTCTTCAGCGAGAGACTTCCACACATACCTTTACCGACCTGACCGGCTGTCTGGCCTCTACGGAGAAATTTCCCAGCCAAGTGCCCGGCGGCACCCTGAATTCGGGCGGCGACCAGGGCCGGTGGATCGAGATTCGGGCAGCGTATCGATTCAATTCTGCACTGGCTTTCTATTGGACTGGCCAAAGCGGGTTTACATTCGGGCGGTTTGACTTGGGCGCGGTATCGCGGGAGAGGATTCAATACTGACCATGATCGACACGATACATCGACGGGGGCAGGCGCTGGTGCTGGTGACTTTTTCTTTAGTCGCCATGATTGGGATTGTCGGCTTGGCGGTGGATTTCTCCTTCGCCTATTTTCTGGAAAAGACCATGCAAGCCGCGGCTGACTCAGCCGCGCTGGCGGCGGTGCAAGCCGCCCGGGAGGCCGGCGGCGGATCGGCGGGCGTCAATTGTACCAGTGCCGGCGGTTGTTATCCAGCCGCGACTTCCTGCTCATCTATCGGATCTGGCACGGCCCGAGCGGGCTGCCAATACGCGGCGGCGAACGGCTTCATCGCGTCCGAAGTGACCATCCAATCCAACGTCGCATCGGCCATGGTCGCCGATGGAGCCTGTACTCCGGCTGTGAAGCACCCTCCCACGGCGGGTTGTGTGAGCACGCTGTACTATGTGACGGCCCGGATTTCCCGCCGCGTGCCCCAACTGTTCTCGGCCATCCTCGGCAAGAGCGAAGGCGGTGTGAGTGCGAGGGCGACGGCCGGCCTGGCGGAGGTTACGTTTCGCGGCTCACTGATTTTAACCAACCGGAACAACGATATTCCCGTAACCGGTACCAACATCCCGCCGAACGGGACCAACCTTGACATCGTGGGTGGCGGCGACGTGATCGTCCCGGGCGGTATTATCCTCGGGTCTTCATCGAGCACCAATCCCCGCCAGGCCGGGCGAATTCAACCAAACTCTGGATCGGTGGTCTCGCCCTTCACATTCGCCCGGGCGGTAACCAACATCATTGGAGGCAATTCGTACACCAATTGGGTATGCGCCGCAGGGGGCGCCTTTTGCCCACCGACATTACAAGCCGACGGAGAGACCTTCCGCGATCCGTTCGATGTGAAGAGCGTCAACGGCGACATCAGCGGGCAGC
>JAYUSQ010000096.1:0-22760 GCA_043755595.1 Acidobacteriota bacterium
TCGCCCGCCGCAAAGAGCCGGGGCAAACTCGTCGCGCCATCCAGATCCGTCCGCACGCCGCCCATTGCATAGTGCGCCGCCGGATGCACGGGAGCCTGGTCCTTCTCCAAATCGATGCCAAGCTTCAGGCACGTCTCATAGATGCGCGGAAAGTGCGTGCGCGTGAAACCCGCCGGCTTGTGCGTGATATCCAGCCACACATTCCGCGAACCCGTGCGCGCGATCTCCTGCACGATCGAGCGCGACACGACATCGCGCGGAGCCAGTTCGGCCAACTCGTGATAGCCCGGCATGAACCGCTCACCGGCATCGTTACGCAAGTACGCGCCTTCGCCGCGCAGCGCCTCCGAGAGCAAGAAACAAGGCGCGCCAGGAAGATAGAGCGCCGTCGGATGGAACTGCACGAATTCGATATCGCCGATCTCGGCACCCGCGCGATACGCCATCGCCACGCCGTCGCCCGTCGCCACGTCGGGATTCGTCGTCGCTTGATACACACGTCCGAATCCGCCCGTCGCGAGCAGCACCGCCTTCGCCGAAATCGAAACCGCCTGCCCCGCCCAACCATCGAAAGCCACCGCGCCCACCACTTCCCCGCCGCTCATCAACAACTCGGTAATCGCCGTGAAGCTCAGCACGCGAATCGTGGGAAATGTTGCAGCCTTGTGCCAGAGCGAACGTAGAATCTCGCGTCCCGTTGAATCTCCATGCGCATGCAAAATGCGATTGCGCGAGTGCGCGCCCTCGCGGCCGAACATGAGTTTCGAACCTTCGCGGTCAAACTCGGCGCCCCACGCGATCAACTCCTCGATCCCCGGCGGCCCTTCCTCCACCAACGTATGCACGGCCGCCTGATCGCACAGCCCAGCGCCTGCGACGAGGGTATCCTGCTCGTGCAACTCCACCTCGTCGTCGTCGCTCAATGCCGCCGCGATGCCGCCCTGCGCATACTCAGAGCTCGACTCTTTCCAGTCGCTCTTAGCCAGCACGAGCACTTGTCCGGCGGGCGCCAATTCGATCGCCGCGCGCAGTCCCGCGACGCCCGCGCCGATGACGAGAAAGTCCGGATGAAGGGAAGGTATGAAAGGAGTAGAGATGCTCACATGGTACAACGGCATTATGCCCTCGTTTTTGGTTCGCACTGCGACGTGCGAATATCCGTGCGTGGTTGAGCGCGGCGCCTTGCGCCGGTTGGCCGAGCATCTCCCCCGCAAAGCCGGCAAAATTTTCGTCCTTACTACGGAAGATGTTTGGCGCCCACACGGCAAGCGCATCACCGACGCACTCGCCGCTGCCGGCAAGGCGGCTGAGGCGCTCTACTTCCCCGGCGGCGAGGAGCGCAAGCGGCTCTCGCAAGTGGAGACCCTGGCGGACGAAATGCTGGCGCGCGGAGCCGATCGATCAAGCGTAGTGATCGCCTTCGGCGGCGGCATCGTGGGCGATCTCGGCGGGTTTTTGGCAGCCATTTTCATGCGTGGTATCCCAGTGATTCAGGTTCCCACCACGCTGCTCGCGCAAGTCGACGCATCGGTCGGCGGCAAGACCGGCGCAAATCTGGTGGGCGGAAAGAATCTCATCGGCGCCTTCCATCAACCGCGGGCCGTGCTGGCGGACCCTGACGTGTTGGCCTCGTTGAGCGAGCGCGAATATCGCGCCGGGCTCTTTGAGGTTGTGAAATACGGCATCGTCAACAGCCCCGCCCTCTTTGACCGCCTGGAAAAAGAAGCGGACAAAGTGCTGGCGCGCGAGCCGGTAATTCTCGAATACATCATCGCCGAATCGGTCCGCATCAAAGCCGAGGTGGTCACCGAGGACGAGAAGGAGGGCGACCTGCGCCGCATCCTCAACTTCGGCCACACCGTGGGCCACGCGCTCGAAGCGGAGACCGGCTACAAGCGGCTGCTACATGGCGAAGCAGTCTCGTTCGGCATGCGCGCCGTCGTTCACTTGAGTCATCAGCTTGGGCTGCTGGAAGACCGGGAGCATGCGCGGATTCTTGCGTGTATCAACGCTTATGGCGACATTCCATCGCTCGAAGGCATCCGCGCCTCGAACCTGATGAAGCGCCTATCGAAGGACAAAAAGACCATCCAGGGCCTCGTGCATTTTGTGCTCACCGAAGGCGTCGGCAAGTGGCGAATCTCCAGCGATGTCGATCTTGACCGCGTGCGCGAGGCGACCGAGACCGCGCTCGCCGATCTGGTGGCGGTGTAATGGGCGTGCCCACCGCGCCAGGCACGCGCCCCGAAGGGCTCGAAGGCGATCGCGAGATCTCCCGCTGGGTCCGCCGTATGTTCGATGGCGTGGCCCCCCGCTATGACCTGCTCAATCACGTACTCTCGTTCCAGACCGATCGTTACTGGCGTTGGCGCACGGTGCAGCGTGTGGCTGCGGTGTTGGCTCGGCCGCGCGCGCGCGCCGTGGATCTTTGTTGCGGCAGCGGAGATCTATTGATTGCGTTGCAGCGTCGCGCTCCAGCCGGCGCCACGGTCTTCGGCAGCGATTTTTCTCACCAGATGCTGCGAGCCTGCAAAGCAAAGTTGTCCTCGGGAGCCTTGCGCGCCCAAGTGTTTGAGAGCGACGCGATGGAACTGCCGCTCGCCTCCAACTCCGTCGACCTGCTCACGGTTTCTTTCGGATTCCGTAACTTAGTGAATTACCGCGCAGGCCTCACCGAACTGCTGCGCGTGTTGCGGCCCGGCGGCACGTTGGCGATCCTTGAATTCTCCACGCCGCCCAACCGGCTGTTCGGGACCTTTTATCGCTTTTACTCGACGCGCGTGTTGCCACGGATCGGCGCCATGCTATCCGGCGTGCCTGAAGCTTACACGTACCTGCCCGAGTCGGTCCGTAAATTCCCACCGGCGCCGGAACTGGCGGAAGCAATGCGCGCCTCTGGATATGTGAACGTAGAATTCAAGCACATGACATTCGGCGTCGTGGCCCTTCATCTGGGGCACAAAGTTATCGCGCGATAGCCCCGCCGTCGACGATATGAACGTGGCCCGTCATGTAACTCGCGTCATCGGAAGCCAGAAACAGCGCGAGTCCCGCCACTTCCCCCGGCTGCCCAATGCGCGGCAACGGCTGGTTCGCCTGTAGCTCTCCCATATACTTTTCGTCGTTCCAGAAGAAGGTCGAAAAATCGGTTTGAATCAACCCGGGCGCGATGGCATTGACTCGCACATTCCGCGCGCCGAACTCGATCGCCCACACCCGCGTCATCATAATCAACGCCGCCTTGGTCGAGCTATAAACCAAGCCGCCGCCTTGCGGCCTCAACCCTGCAATCGAGGCGATGTTGATGATACTACCCCGCGCACGCTCCATCATCTTAGGCGCGGTCAGGCGAATCAACCGCATCGCCGCCAGCACATTAATCTCGAAAGTCTTGAGTATCGCTTCGTCACTTACTTCCAGCGCCGGACCCTGTCCGATGTTAGTAGCGCTGTTATTCACCAGAATATCCGCGGGACCGAACTCGCTCTCGGTCACCTTCACCAACCGTTCAAGATCGTCCAACTTACCCACGTGACACGCGACTGGCAGAATCTTCCCCGGCAGGTCTTTGAATTCGTCGGCCGCCGCCTTGAGGTTGTCCAGCTTCCGGCTGGCGATCACGACGTTGGCGCCGGCTTCGGCGAAACGTTGCGCAATGGCTTTGCCAATGCCCCTTCCGCCGCCGGTAATGATCGCGGTCCGTCCTTGTAGTTGTAACATCGCTTATTCGCCGCCTCCCTTGGACCGGTCGTAGTCGGCAAACGTCTTCCCCTCGCGCGCCAAACGTTCCAGCAGGGGCGCGGGCTTCCAGTGAAAGCCCCGCAGGTGATGCCAATGCGCGACCCGTTCGGCCACCTTGCGGAGCCCAACCAAGTCCGCGTATTTCATCGGACCGCCACGCCAGGCCGGGAAGCCGTAGCCGTTGATATAGGCGATATCGATATCGACCGAACGGATCGCGATGCCTTCTTCCAGCAACGCCGCGCCTTCGTTGATCAGAGCGTAGAGGCACCGCTCGACGATCTCCTCACGCCCGATGGCGCGCTGCGGAATGCCTGCCGCATGCGCCGCGTCGCGAATCAAGCCCTCAGCCACGGGATCCGGCGAAGCCACACGATTTTCGTCGTACTGATAAAAGCCCGCACGAGTCTTCTGGCCATGACGCCGGGCTTCGACCAAAACATCTGAAGCCAGTGGATAGCGGACGCCGGGTTCTTCGGTATGCTTGAACTCCTGCCGGATCCGATAACCAACGTCGAGCCCAGCCAAATCGATCACTGCAATCGGTCCCATCGCCATGCCCCAATCGAAAAGAGCCGCATCCACTTCGCGGGGCGTCGCGCCTTCTTCCACCAGGAAATTCGCCTCGCGTACGTAGGGATGAAACATGCGATTGCCAAGGAAGCCACGGCAGTTGCCCACCAGCACGCCGACCTTCTTCAACCGCTTGGCGAGTTCCATCGACGAGACAATCACCTGATCGCTAGTGGCCTTGCCGCGCACGATTTCAAGGAGCCGCATCACGTTGGCCGGACTGAAAAAATGGTGCCCGATCACCTGCGCAGGCCGCTTGGTTGCCGACGCGATTTCGTCAATATCGAGCGTCGAAGTATTGGATGCAAGAATCGCCGTCGGCTTGGCCAAGCCATCGATTTCGGCGAAGGTCTTCTTCTTTAGCTCCATGTTTTCGAAGACCGCTTCGACGATAATATCGGCCTCGCTGAACCCGTCGTAGCCAAGCGTGGGCGTGATCAGCGCCAGACGCTTGTCCATGTCCGCTTGCGAGAGCCGCCCCTTCTTCACCGTGTTCGCGTAGTTCTTCGCGATGGTGGCGATGCCCCGGTCAAGCGCGTCCTGCGTGGTCTCCTTGAGCGACACGGGAATGCCGGCGTTGGCGTAGTTCATCGCAATGCCGCCGCCCATGGTGCCCGCTCCAATCACGGCCGCGCGTTGAATCGCGAGCGGCGCAACGTCTTTCGGAATGCCGGGAATTTTCGCCACCGCGCGCTCACCGAAGAAGACGTGTATGAGCGCTTTCGATTGGTCCGAGTGCAGGCACTTCTGGAAAACCTCGGCCTCATACGCGATCCCGTCGGTGAATGAGAGACGCGCCGAGGCTTCAACGGCATCGATCGCGGCGATGGCCGCCTGCTGACCTCGCATGCGTCGCGTCACGTCTTTCCGCAGCGCCGCGATCGCTTCCGGCGCAGGAGTGAGTTTTTCAGTGCGATCGCGTACTCTCGAGACCGGCTGCGACACAGCTTCACGCGCAAACGCAACGGCGCCAGCGAGTAGATCTCCGTCCACGATCCGGTCGATAATGCCAAGGCGCGCCGCCTCTGGAGCCTGAACAGGGTCGCCGATGGCGCACATCTCAGCAGCCTTTGCGATGCCACACAAACGCGGCAAGCGCTGCGTCCCGGCCGCGCCCGGTATGATGCCAAGTTTGACCTCCGGCTGCCCAACTTGCGCCGCCGCGACAGCCACGCGATAGTGACCCGACATCGCGACTTCAAGCCCACCTCCGAAAGCCGTCCCGTGAATCGCCATCACAACCGGCTTGGGCGAGTCTTCAATCGCGTCGAGAATCGGATGCAGATCGAGCTTGGGTTTAAGCCCGGCGGTGACCTTGCCAAACTCCTTGATGTCCGCGCCCGCGATGAAAGTACGTCCGCCGCCGATCACAACAACCGCTTCAACCTCGGGGTCGGCCATCGCCGCGGCCACACAATCCCGGATGCCTTCGGGCACCCCAGGACTAAGCGCGTTCACGGGCGGGTTGTCGATAGTTACGATCGCGACGTTCCCATCGCGCGAGAGTTCGACGAGGCTGTTGCTCATATAGCTAGAAGGCCTATCAAAGCATTGCGCATGCACTCGCGTCAACAGCGACCGCTCGGCCCGCCGCCCTAAGCCGCTGGTCTGCCGAGCCGCTTTTCGTGATCGTCGAGCGTATCTTGATGAGCTTCTGCAATGATGGAGAGGCGCATCATGGCGTCGCGAAACTCCTGGCGATCATGCTGCTGTTCATTCCGCATCCCCGCCAGCATTTGGGTCAGCACACGGTTGTTCTCACCAAGCTGCCGGTTCGTCTCCGCGATCGATTCGATAGCGCCGCCGACAAGGCGCTTGTACTCCGCGAACTGCTTCAGATGTTCGGTGGACTGCTTCAGATGTTCGGTGGACTGCTTCTGATGTTCCCCGAACTGCTTCTGATGTTCCGCGGACTCTTTCTGACGTTCCTCGAATTGTTTCCGATGTTCCTCGAAGTGGCGTTCGTGGTCGTTGTGCATAGACACCAGCAACTCAACCGATTGCGTGAGCGCCTCCAACCGTTCGTCAATGTTCATGTCATCTTCCTCCCGGACTGAACCAGGAGCGGCCAAACTACGGCCACCGTTCCCTACTTTCGATCTTATCCCACCGCCTTGGACTCCTACTTGCGCACGTCGTAGCACCACAAGACGCCAAGATCGCGCAAGTACAAGCGTCCGTTGGCCACAACCGGGTAAGCCCACGATTTCTCGCGCGGGCCGCGTGGATGCGCCGGCTTGCCGGGAGTAGTGAATCGCCCCTTCTCGCGGTAAGCGTCCGGGGCCGCCTCCACGAGCGCAACCTCGCCATTCTCGCCATACACCACCAAGTGCCCTTGCGCGTACAGGACCGAAGCGGGACCCACGCTCTCATTCGTCCATCGAATTTTGCCCGTCAGAAAGTCGGCGGCCACCAAGCCCTCGCCAGTCGTGCCGTAGATGATGTCGCCCACTTTGACCGACCCGCCGATGGTACTTGGAAGCCCGCGCTGCATGTAGACCTGCTCAGCTGAAATACCGCCGTCCGGCTTTGCCTGAAGCTTGACCAAGGCGCCCGCTGAGATACTGCGCGCCGTGCTGTATACATACTCGCCGTGACCGATCGGTGTCGGAATATTCGCCGGCCCCTTGCTGGTTTCGCCGTACCGCCAGAGCATTGCTCCGCTCTTGGCGTCGATGCCTACGACGCCCTTCGAAAAGAACTGCACATACTGCTTATGACCGGCGGCGTTCACGATAATCGCCGATGCGTAGCCCGGGGCCTCGCCACCCGGAATCGACGCCTTCCAGATCAACTTGCCACTCTTCTTGTTCACCGCGATCATCGACGCTTGGCTGCCGCCCGGACTTACAATCACGGCGTCTCCATCGACCAGCGGAGATTCTGCATAGGCCCACTTATGTGGCTCACCGCCGTATTCCAGCCGCGTCGCAATCTTCCACCTGACCTTGCCCGTTGCGGTCTCCACACAGACGAGGTCGCCGTCGGAGCTGAAAGCATAAACGGCCTCGCCATCAACCGAAGGCGTGGAACGGGATGCCGGATACGGCGGATCCTGATTAGGATTGCCCAACTTACCCAGCCGTACCGTCCAGAACGTCTTGCCGTCTTCTACGGACATCGCGCGAAGGTTTTCGTCTTCAACTCCCTGGTTACTGACCATGTAAGCTCGCGCCCCCGCGACCGCCACGGCGCCATAACCATCGCCCAAGCCCGTCATTTTCCACAGCAGCTTCGGGCCATCCTTCGGCCATTGCTCAAGTAACCCAGTCTCCTGGGAAATACTGTTGCGCGTCGGACCAAGCCACTGAGGCCAGTCGGCAGCCACGGCCCACGCAGAGATGAAACAAAATACAGCGGCCAATCTGCCTGGCATTTTAGTTACCTCTTACCGCCTTGAATGAAACGCAGAAAATCGGCCCAAGGCACTGGATTGCCGTGAATCGGGACAATCGTCGCGCCTTCCATCCCCAACCGCAGCAAGTGGTTTCCGAATGACTTATTAGCCTGCGTCGGCGGACCGGGTGCAAAGCCGGCCGAATCGAACAAATCGGCTTCAATCGCTAATTTCTCGGCCGGGAGATAGGCCATCAGCATTCCCTCCACATGGTCAAGCGGCTGAACATAGCTAATATTGAGCTGGCGCTTACCGTCCGACAAAGTATAATTCTCGCGCACGGTTTCGTATTGATATCCCTCACTTACTTCCGTGGGGGGCCACAAAGACAACATGTCGGGGCTCAGCGTGCGAGGCACATAATTCACGACGTCGCGATTGTAGAAATTGAAGTTCTTCCAATGCGTGACGATCGTTGCGCCAATATGCATGTAAGTCCGCAGGCCGCCGATGTGATCGGAGTGCTGATGGGTGTTCACCAGATAGCGGATCGGCTTGCCTGGAAATAGTTTCACCACTTCTTCAATCACAGCCAAGCTTCGCGCCTCATCTAAAGGAGCTTCGACCACGGTGATGTAGTCTTTGAACTCAATCGCTACGCTGTTATGCGTACTGCCGCCCATCAAATAGACCCCATCGGCGAGTTTCTTGGATTCCACCCGTACCGGAAACGTTGCCTGGCGAACCGCCGGCGGCACTTCAATCGTATCCGGACAAGTATTAACTTCAATTCTGGGAAAGTTGCCGCCGAAGCCGTTGTGACCGGCGCTTACATTCAAAGCCCCGAAGTTGTCGTCCCACCCGTCATGATGGTGCCAGACCATGGGATAACGGACAGCATTACCAACATCCATATAAGAATCGTTTGAGAACTCGTGCTCGAAGTTCATATCGCCGAAAACCGGATCTGGAACCCACGTATGAATCCGCTGTAGGTAGTTTTCCCTGTTGATCGTCGCGTCGACGCGATACTTGCCGAGCATCGTGATCGAGACAACAATCACCTTCTCCGGCGCCGTGGTGGCGCCATCGCGGCCGGACTCTCCCAACTCCCACCGCCAAACCGCCTTGGGATTGGCGCCGGGCAGTTTGGCGGCTTTGAGAAAGCCGTGCGGGTTGAGCCACATGTCTAACTGCCAGCGCTCGGCGTCGTCGGGCGGCGCGGCAACCGGTGTGGCTTGCTCCCCATCCAGATGCCAGCCAAACTTCCCATTCACAACAAAAATTTGGCGCGAGTTCTGTTGAACCGGTGAACCGCCCTTCCATCCCAGCCCATATTTCCACGAGGCCGGATTTATCCCCGGTTTGCGATCGAACTCCTCGCGCATGACACCGGTTTCCCAGTTCATCATACGGCGGTAGTTAGTCAATTCGCCTTTAGGCCAATCGACATTCCAAGCCGCTTCCCGTTGCTGCCCCACCATGCCCGAATAGCCCACGCCGGAGATCGTTACGCACTTGATCCGGCTCAGCCCAATCGTCGCTTCCGCCGCCGCCAGAATCGGTTTGGGATCAAGATAACCTGGCTGCTGGGCAAAGCTCACGCCACCGGAGGCCATTAACAGAGCCCCAATCGTTTTGAAAGTCATAATCGATCGCTCCTGTTATGGCTCCCGTACTGGGCGAAAGCCTACCATGCGCCAGGCCTGAAGTGAGGGCCAGCCCCCGGAACGCGCATAACTCCGGTTGTCCTGCGCCTCAAAAAAGAAGGCCCCGCCGCGTAACACACGGTAGGCTCCCTTCTCCGGCCCCTTGGGGTTTTTCTTAGCCGATACGGCGTAATAACCGCGGCTGTACCAATCCTGGCACCACTCCATGACGTTACCCGCCATGTCCATCGCCCCGTAAGGAGATGCGCCGTTCTTGGTCTGCAGATCCCCGCGCAGGCTGCCATCGTAGTAACCAACCTTCTGCCCGGTGTCGAACTTCTGCGACCCGACGATATTCGCATAGGAATGATCGATCGTATTGCCCCAGGGGAAACGCCGCTGATCGGATCCACGGGCGGCTTTTTCCCATTCGGCTTCAGTCGGCAATCGATAGGTCTTGCCGGTCTTCGCACTCAGCCAGTGACAGTAAGCGGTAGCCGCATCCCAGTTCACGCCCAGCACGGGATAGTCGTCGCTATTCGGAGTCGCCCCGCCATGATTCTGCGCTTGGGTCCAATACGGGCTCTGATTCTTAGGCACAACATAAGCATTGGGCCAAAACTTGGGCTCGTCGTAACCGGGATCGTTCAGAAACTTCTTCCAGTCCGCGTTAGTCACCTCGTACTTACCGACATAGTAGGCATCGAGGTAAACGGTATGCACGGGCCGCTCGCGCGATTCGCCATCGCCGAAATTATCACCCATCTTGAATGACCCGGCGGGCACATGGACAAAATCGCCGTAGCCGTCGTTCACTACTTTTGGCGAAGGACCGGCCGCCCACAACGCGGACACAGCTAACAAAGAAACCGCAATCTTCACGTTACTTCTTAGCCTCAAAGAAGCTATTCAGCTTCAGGAAATGATTCAAGGCGTCCATCCATGGACCATACTCCGGACTTGTCGTCGCGGCGCCGAAGCCATGGCGGCCGCGCTGGAAGATATGTAACTCAGCCACAGCGCCCGCTTTGTTCATGTCGAGAAATAACTGGGCGGTGCCATTGGCCGCGCCAATATCCGCCGCCGCCGACAAGAGAAACGTAGGAGGAAACGCCTTCAAGTTTTCGCCCGGCGTTGCCCGGCCCGGCCCATACACCATCAACAGCAAATTGGGCTTCGAGTCGTAGCGATCCACCGGATCGGCCGCAGCTGCGTCACCGGCATTCGCAGCATTCACGACTCCGCGAGCCATGCTGGAGCCCGCCGAAAACCCGGCAAACACGATCCGGTTGGGATCGAGCTTGAACTCCTGCGCCCGCGAGCGCACTAATCTCATGGCGCGGTTGCCGTCGAGCGTCCGGGCATCGTCGCGATACTTAGGCGAGAGCCGATAAGTGAGGACGAACGCCGTCGTGCCCCAATCGTTAAAACGCTCGGCGATCTCGATTCCTTCGACGCCATACATCAACATGATGTTAGAGCCACCGGGCGCAATAATCACGGCCGAGCCATTCCGCTTCTTCTCCGATGGCTGGAAAACCGTCAGGAACGGCTGATCGAGCGGGCCCTCTCCGGCCGCCAGCGGAACCTTGCCCGGCTCCCAAAGCTTGATGTTGTAGTTCTCGTCTCCTGAAGAGGCGGCTAAAAGCAGGTTGGCCGAAAAGGCCAGCGTTGCGAGGAAAACAGCTATCGACATACGTCTAGGCAGTTTATCGCGTTAAGCAAACGCTCGTGGGCTGCCGACGCTCCTCACCTTCGTCGCGAAAGTAAAAAAGGCCCATTTCACTTCACCCCGCGAAGCCAACGTTCGAAGAAGCGCTGCCACGCCGGATCGATGGCGGGACCATTCGGCTTGTGCCCATCGGAGGTGGCGGTGAATTCCAGCCGGTCCTCTTCGCCTAGCAGCCGGTAGACCTCGCGTGCCCGATTCACATAGCCCCAGCTTTGCCGGTCGTCCGAATCGCCGCCGGTGTCCTCGCGGCCGGCGGCGCCGCCGATCAGCAGGAACGGCCGTGGCGCGGCCAGCGCGAGGAGTTCGTGATGATCGTGCTCGAAGCCGGGACGCGCCCGATTCGGATTCAACAGACTGAGCACTCGCGGAGTCCACGCGAGATACCACGGCGAATACCAATTGGTGCCGCCGTTGATGGCGATATGAGGATCAAGCGCCACCGTCGCCGCGATCTCAGGCGCGAAAGCAGCGACGTAGACCGCGGCTTTCGCTCCCAGCGAGAAGCCCATGAACCCGATGCGTTTGGGATCCACATCGTCGCGCGCGCGCAGGAACTCGGCCTCGCGGCGCGCGTCGTGTACCATCTTCGCCAGCGGAGCCCATCCACCGAAGCGCTCACGCAACTTTTCCGCCGCGCCCGTGGCATACGTGGAGCCATCGCGATAATTGCGAATGAAAGACCAACTCGTCAGCACGACGTAACCGTGCTCGGCGAGCCAGGCGCCCCACCATTGCTCGGGCGCCGTGTAGTCCGGCGTTGTGGACGTCCAGCAGATCACGGCGGGCCGCTTGCCGCGCACCTTGCCTTTGGGAATGAGGAGCAGATGCGGCTGCCAGAAGTCGCGCTCGATCGGCAACTCAAGATGAATGCGCGTGTAGTGCGGCGTCTCCTTCCGGTCCAGAATGCGAGCCCGGCGTATGTCGCCAAACCAGCGGGCCTCTTCGCGCGAGGGATCGAGTTTGCCCAGGATGCCGGTCCAGACGCGCACGAGTTCAGGCCGGCGGCGGCGCTCCCAGTCCCGCTTGTCGGCGACACCTTCCACGAGCGATGGAATCGACTCGCGTTCGGCTCCCGGTTCCGGAGCCGGACTGCTGCGATTGGAAACCCTATGCTGGTTCAGCCTCCGCCCCGGGGTCTGATCAAGCTGCATGAGAAGGAGAATCGCAACCGGCCATGTCATCGTCATCCGTACTTTAGAAGTGTCCTCCCCCGGCTGTCTGGAAGCAACTCCGCACCGCTACAATAGAGGTGCCCTCCCCCGGCTGCGAAGAGTTTCCACAACCATGCCTCAGCCGTTCGTCCACCTTCATTGCCACACAGACTATTCGCTGCTTGACGGCGCTTGCGAGATCAATCAGCTTATGAAGCTGGCCTCGGAGCAGAAAATGCCCGCCGTCGCCATCACGGATCACGGCAATTTGTTTGGCGCCGTCGAGTTCTACAACAGCGCCCGCGATGCAGGCGTTCATCCGGTCATCGGCTGCGAGGTCTACGTCACCCAGCAGAGCCACACCGTCAAGAACGAGTCCAATCGCTACAACCACCTGGTGTTGTTGTGCGAAAACCAGGAGGGCTACAAAAATCTCACCAGCCTGGTTTCCTCCGCCTTCCTCGACGGCTTTTACTACAAGCCACGCATCGACAAAGACCTGCTGGCCAAGCACTCCAAAGGCATCATCGCGATGTCGGCCTGCCTGCGCGGCGATATCAACGAAGCGCTGATGGGCGACCGGTACGAAGAAGGGAAGCGCCTCGCGCTGGAGTACGGCGACATCTTCGGCCCCGGCAATTTCTTCCTGGAAATGCAGGATCACGGGCTCGATCAGGACCGCGTCGTGCTCCCGCTGCTCAACCGCCTGTCGAGCGATACCGGAATTCCGCTGGTGGTGACCAACGATTCGCACTACCTGCGCAAGGACGACGCGCTCGCCCAGGAAGTGCTCGTCTGCATCAACACAGGCAAGACGCTCAGCGACGAGAATCGCATGAAGTTTTCTACGCCCGCCTTCTACATGAAGTCGCGTGAAGAGATGATGGAGATGTTCGGCGAAGTCGAGCACGCGCTGGATCGCACCTGGGAAATCGCGCAGCGGTGCCAGGTAAAGCTCGAAAAGGTGAAGGAGCCTTTCCCGAAGTTCGACGTGCCGCTGCCGCATTCGCTCGACAGTTACTTCGCCTATATCACGAAGCAGGGGTACGAACGGCGCCGCGTTCGCTTGGAAGCGCAGGCGCAGGCAGGCCGCCTCAAACATCCGCTCGAAAAGTATACCCAGCGCCTCGAAGACGAAATCCGGATGATCCAGCAGATGAAGTTCTCAGGCTACTTCCTCATCGTGTGGGACTTCATCCGCCACGCCAAGGCGCAAGGCATCCCGGTCGGCCCCGGCCGCGGATCGGCCGCTGGGAGTCTGGTGGCTTTCGCGCTCGGCATCACCGATATCGATCCGCTTGAGTACGATCTTCTGTTCGAGCGCTTCCTGAATCCGCAGCGCATTTCGATGCCCGACATCGACATCGATTTCTGCACGAATCGCCGCGGCGAAGTGATCCAATACGTCACCGAAAAGTACGGCCGTGACTACGTGGCCCAGATCATTACGTTCGGCACGCTGGCCGCGCGCGCCGCTATCAAAGACGTAGGACGCGTGCTCGGGATGCAATTCGGCGACGTCGAGAAACTCACCAAGCTGGTGCCCTCGCAGCCGCTCAATATCAAGTTGAAGGAAGCCTTCGAAATTGAGCCGGAGTTCAACGCGATGCGCGCGAAGGACCCGGAAGTGGACAAGCTCCTCACCATCGCCACCAGCCTTGAAGGCATGGCGCGCAATGCCGGGGTGCATGCGGCAGGCGTCGTGATCTCGTCTACGCCATTGCGGGAGTTGGTGCCGCTCTACAAGACAAACCGGGATGAAGTCGTGACCCAGTTCGACATGGTGGGCCTGGAAAAACTCAACCTGTTGAAGATGGACTTCCTGGGCCTTACGACCCTCACCATCATTCACGAAGCGGTCGCCCTCATTGAAAAACACCGGGGCGTCAAGATCGTGGTGGACGACATTCCGCTCGACGACGCCAAGACCTACGAGATCTTCGCGAAGGGTTACACCAGCGGCGTGTTCCAGTTCGAATCGGCCGGGATGAAGGACATTTTGCGGCGTTACGTGCCCGATCGCCTCACCGATCTGATCGCGCTCAACGCACTGTACCGGCCGGGCCCGATGAAGATGATCGACGACTATGTCGATCGCAAACACGGCCGCAAGCAAGTGACCTACGATGTCCCTGAAGTGAAGGAGGTGCTGGAGGAAACCTTCGGCATCATCGTCTACCAGGAGCAGGTCATGCAGATCTCGAATCTGGTCGGCGGTTATTCGCTGGGCGAAGCCGACATTCTGCGCCGCGCCATGGGCAAGAAAAAGCAGGAAGAGATGGATGCGCAACGCGTCCGTTTCCTGGATGGCGCCCGTGCAAAAAACATCCCGGCCAAAAAGGCCGAGAAGATTTTCGACCTCCTCGCCGAGTTCGCTAAATACGGGTTCAACAAGTCGCACTCGGCCGCCTACGCCTATCTCGCTTACATCACGGCG
This sequence comes from Acidobacteriota bacterium, assembly GCA_043755595.1. Classification (GTDB taxonomy): domain Bacteria; phylum Acidobacteriota; class Terriglobia; order Bryobacterales; family Bryobacteraceae; genus VFZP01. The sequence goes on from JAYUSQ010000096.1 coordinate 14,621, forward strand.
TACCTGAAGGCACACTATCCAACCGAGTTCATGGCGGCGCTGCTCACCTCGGAAACCGGCAACACGGCGAAAGTCGTGAAGTACATCAACGAGTGCCGCGACATCGGCATCAAGGTTTTACCGCCCGACGTCGATCACTCGGCGCTCAACTTCACACCCGATGGCGACTCGATTCGCTTCGGGCTCGGCGCGATCAAAAACGTGGGAGCGGGCGCAGTGGAATCGATCGCGAAAGCGCGCGATGAAAAGGGCCGCTTCAAATCGTTGGCCGATTTCTGCGAGCGCGTCGACCTTGGCGCGGTCAATCGCCGGATGATCGAAAGCTTCATCAAGGCGGGGGCGATGGACTCATTCGAGGGCACGCGGTCGCAGCAATGGGCTGTCATCGATCGCTCGATGGAAGCCGGGCAGCGCGTCATGCGGGACCGGGCCAGCGGGCAAGCGGATCTATTCGGCGCCTTGATGATCGACGAAGAACCACCGGCGATGATCCTGCCCAAGGTGCAGGAATGGACATCGCGCGAGAAGCTCACCGGCGAGAAAGACACGATCGGATTTTACGTCACCGGCCATCCGCTCGACGAGTATCGCGACAAAGTGAAGGACCTCGCCACGCACGACACAACCACCACGGAAGGCCTGGAACGCGGCGCCGAAGTGGCCATGTGCGGCGTCATCACCACGATTCAGAGGCGGCGCAACAAAGAACAAAAGCTGTGGGCTTCGTTTGTATTGGAAGACTGGGCCGGCACCGCCGAATGCATGGCCTTCGCCAAGGTTTTTGAGGATCTGGAGAAAGAGATCGTCGAAGACAAACCTGTGCTCATTCGCGGCACGGTGATGCCGGAAGAAAACACGTCGCCGAAGATTTCGGTGAAGTCGATCGTGCCGCTTGAGATTGCTGGGCTCGATCTCCCCAGCCTGATTTCAGTGCGAGTCTTCCTGAATGGCAAGGGGGAAGATCGCGCTCGCGAGTTGACGCAATTGTTTGAGCGCAAGCAAGGCAAGGCGAATGTCCGGCTGAAGCTGGAGAAGCCGCGCGACTTCTCGGTCATCATGGACGTCGCCACGAAGGTGAAACCAGACCGCGAATTCGTTTCCGAGATTGAACGGATCTGCGGACCACAATCCTATGAAGTATTGGGGCGATAGAGTATGAAGATCGATCGCGTGGATTCCTTCCTGCTGTCCTATCCGATGCCCGCGCCGGTCGTGTTGCCTTACTACGGCGGCGTGCGCACCATCGTCAAGCGCGATGCGATGCTGATCCGTGTGCGCGCGGAGAACGGCCTCGTGGGATATGGCCCGGGGCCGGGCAGCGAAGAGCTGCATCGTCGCATTCAGAAAGCGATTGCGCCATTCCTCAGTGGGCGCCTTCTGGCCGATCCCGATGCGCTGCGCGTGCAATTTGAAATGACCGCAGGCGGGCGCGATCCCGAGATGTTCAAAGCCTATTGCTGTGTCGAGGTCGCGCTGTACGATCTGCTCGGCAAGGCGTATGGCGCGCCCGTATCGGAACTGGTTGGCGGGCGCGTGCGCGGTTCGATTCTCCTCTACGCCAGTGCAGGAATGTATCAGCCACCGGAAGGGTACGCGGCTGAAGCGGCGGGGCTGAAAGAGCTCGGGTATCGCGCCTACAAAATGCGGCCCGCACTGGGACCGGACGACGACATCAAGACTATCCGCCTGATGCGCGAGGCCGTTGGGGAAGGCATGGACCTGATGGTGGACGCGCATAGCTGGTGGCGCATGGGCGACCGCAGTTACTCGGCCGAGACGGTCGCGAGCTTGGCCGCCGCCATGAGTGAGTACGTCGTCACTTGGCTCGAAGAGCCGCTGCCGCCGCACGATCACGCAGCCTACGCAGCGTTGCGGGCTGCGCAAGAAACGCCGCTCGCCGCGGGTGAGCATGAGCCCGGCGAACCAGGTTTTGAGGATCTCATCGCCGGCGAGTGTGTCGATTTCGTTCAAGCTGATGTCGTGTGCCAAGGCGGCTACCCGGCAGGCCGCCGCATCATCACCGCCGCTGGGCGCACAGGTCTGCGCTTCGCGTTTCATTGCTGGGGTACCGACCTCGAAGCGCTTGCCGCCGCGCACCTCGGCGTCTGCTTTCCCGAGAACGTCGCCGAGTGGCTTGAGTATCCGGTCTATACGACGCCGCAGCTAGCAACCATGTATCCGTTCCCGTTGGCGCAGGACATTCTAAAGGAGCCGCTACAGATCGTCGACGGCAAACTGATCGTGCCGGAAACGCCTGGGCTCGGCATTGACATCGACGAGTCGGTGATCGACAGGTATCCTTGGATTCCCGGCCCGTGGTCTTTCTTCACATTGGACTCGCCGCCGGGAACGTTCGCCGTAACGGGCGATCACAGCTTGCCATGGGCTACGTAGCTTGGGCTTCGACTGCAGGATTGAGTTTGGCGGCTGCGGCGTGGGCGGTGCGTGGCCGTTCGTCGAATGCCTTTGCGCCTTCGGTATGGCGCGGCCCGGCTTCAAAGCGAGTGCTGGCGCTGACGTTTGACGATGGACCCAGCGAATCCACCGAACGGATTCTAGCCTTGCTCGACCGCTTCGGAGCCCGCGCCACTTTCTTTCAATGCGGGGCAAACGCTGAGCGCATGCCCTCGGCTGCGCGCGCCGTCTCGCAGGCAGGGCATGAGATTGGGAACCACACCTACTCACACTCGCCTCTTTGGCTACGCTCACCGGCCTTCATCGAAGCTGAGATTGCGCGCGCGCAACAGACGCTCGCCGAACTGCATGGCGCACCGCCGCGGCTCTTCCGGGCTCCCTTCGGCGTGCGGTGGCCCGGACTCGGCGAGGCGCAGCGCCGCCACAATTTATTGGGTGTGATGTGGACCGTACTCGGGCGTGACTGGATCGCCGCCGGGCACGAGGTTGCCAAGCGGCTGGAGCGCGGCGCGAAGCCGGGCGCTATCCTCTGCCTGCATGATGGCCGCGGACTCGCCGCCAAGCCCGACATCTCAGCGACTCTCGCGGGCTTGCGGCAGGCGCTGCCGGCGTTCCAGGATAACGGCTATGAGTTCCAGCCGGTCAGCGGCTTGTTAGGCCGCGGCTATTGAAGGCGGTTGTACTTCTTCAGCACCTCGCGGACTCGATCGTGCGGCAGCGCCGATACCCGGTGGCCGTTGAAGCCAGTCATCGATTCGGCGGCGAACATGGCGTTCAGAATCGCCTCTTCGGTGGCCTGCACGGCGGCTTCAAAAACCGGATTCAAGGCGTCGTTGGCCATCATGGTTAGACTGGCGGCTGCCTTAGCTTCAGCCGCGCGCGCGTTGCCTGTCGAGAAGGCGATAAAGATATCGCCAGAGCCGTTGCCAGAGGTCGCACCGGTGCGCGCCAACCCCATCGTGGCCCGTCGCGCCAGCCGCTTGGTCTGGTGCGGCAACAGCGGCGCATCGGTCGCGACCACGATAATGATCGACCCGGTGTCCTCCCGATACGGTCGCCCCGCGCTGGCGGCTGGAGGATTCACCAGCTCTTCTCCCACCGGAAGCCCGCCGATACGAAGTTGCCGCTGGCTGCCGCAATTGCATTGCACCAGCACTCCTACCGTGTGCCCGTCCGCCAGCTTGCGGGAAGAAGTCCCGATGCCGCCCTTGAATCCGTAGCAGACCATGCCGGTCCCGCCGCCCACGTTGCCTTCCACGGCCACGCCGCGGCCGGCTCCATCGAGCGCAGCGTCGACATGAGAGGGCTTCACGTGAAAGCCATTGATGTCGTTGAGGAAGCCATCGTAGGTTTCGGCGACGATCGGATACGTGTAGAACCCGCCCGCGAACGTGTTGGTGCCGGACGAACGCTTGTTCTTCACCAACCAGGCGAGATACGCGTCGCGCACCACGCCGACGCTATGGGTGTTGGTGATCAGCACCGGCCCGTCCAGATAACCGGACTCCTCAAGCCAATGCGTGCCCGTCATGTCGCCGTTGCCATTCTGTGCAAAATACCCGCCAAAGACAGGGTCGTTGGTCTGCTTTCCCCGAGGCCACACAGCGGTCACTCCGGTGCGTACGCTATCGCCGGAGATCGCCGTCGCGTGCCCCACTTCGACGCCGGCAACGTCGGTGATGGCATTCGCGGGGCCAGGGGCGCCCTCCAGCTTCACGCCAACGGCCCGTGCTCGCGGCTTGGTCTGAGCGGTCAACAGGGCAGCAGCTAGCAGCATGACTCGGAGGGGGCGCATAAGAGGGACTCTACCACCGATGCATGAGGAGCCGCCTGTCTCGCTCCACGGCTGGGAGGAATCGCGTGAGTTAGGCTTCAAACAACTCGACCGGCGTCAAGCCGAGACCGAACTCGGGAACCTCAAGCGCTTCGACTTCCAGGAAGCTGCAGTGGTCAAAGACGAGACGATCTCAATGGCAATGAACGGCGTTTCGGAGGGAATCGGATCAACGGGCTGGCGATCGCAGAAGACGGTCTTCGTTGCCATCCGCCTTCAGTCTAACTAACACGGCGGGCTTAGGGTACGGCGTCAACGGCGTTCTCGCGCACCCATTGCCGCCAGAACGCGATACTGCTTGACTCGTCCCGTCGGAACGTTTCGAACGTAGGGAAGTTGGCGGCGGTCGCGTCGGTGCGCAGTAACTTCTGGAGCCGCGGTTGGACGATATCATCGACCACGAGCGGCCTTTCATTCGGGATTAGCCCCGAGTTTGTGTAGGACGCCAAACCCGCGATCCCTTCGTAGCGCACGTGCTGGTCGTCACTGTCCAGCAGACCGGCCAGAAACGGAAGAGATTCCTTGGAATGGAGATTCCGAAGGACGAATGCCGCGCAGGTGCGGAGCAGGGGTACGGGCGACGCTTTCGCAGCCAGTCCGGCAAGGATCCCGAGCCCGCGAGGATTTCCGTTGAAGTATTCGCAGACCGCTTGCCCCATCAGGGGTCCACCAGATGGCAGCGGTCCTCGTTCGAGTAGGGCTGATAGGCTTTGAAGGCCCTGCAAGTCGCCGCTCCTCAGCAATCCGGCCACTCCGGCGGCAGCGACTACTTGCGACCGCGAGGCTTCCATCCGGCGGTACACGCGCCGGAGGGACGAAGCCGATTCCGACGATACCGATTGCGAGATGAACTCCGCCTGGAGGAAGCCCGGAGTGATTTCCAAAGCGGCAGCAATTTCGCGCAAGACCCCCTCCGCTGGACTGGCATTTTCTGGCCCCACGCACGACTGTGGAAGATCCGCGAGGCTCGGCAGGATTGCAAGTTGCAGCGGGACAGCGCCGATCATTGCCGGTAAGACTCGATTGCCGCCGCGACCGTCGTCGGCTAGAAACCACATACCTTGCAGACCAACGAGATTCTTGTTGGTAACGAACTCTTCGGGTATTGCTACTGACGCGTTCACCAATACCGAAGACACGGGACCTTTCAAAGTCCGTTGAACCTCGAGGGTTAATGAGGCAAGGGTTCCGGTTTGGCCTCCCTGAACGACCCGGGCAATCACAATCAGCTTTGCATCTCGAACCATTCGATCCAATTGCGCCAAGCCAATTGGCCCACTAGTTCCGATCACTGGCAACAGCATAACGGCAAGAACGCTTAAGATGTATCTCACAATGAAGTCCTTTAGTAGAGGATTCGGAGCACGTTCAAATGTTCTCCGTGGCCTGTATATTGCCGGAAGGTATTCTGTTGGACGTAGATCCCAAAACTCGGCGCAATCGATCCGACTTGCCAAGACTGTTGCGCTTGATCGACGATCGGCTGCCCGAGAGGATTGTCATGCTGTGGGACCGGAACGCAATTCGGACATGACGCGATAAAAATCTGGTCGTACCACACATACCCACCGTATGAGGCGAGGCCTTGCGCCGAAGGCTTAGGCCAGTTGCTCTGAGTGAACGTACCGAAAGTTTCATTCAGAGCGACGCCTGTCATAGGATAAGTGCATCTATCCCTATTTATGTAGGGATAGACAGTTATCCATCCGTCGCCAAAGTTTGTTGTCGAGCTCAGGCCGCCAGACTCGACATAATAGGGAGCGTTAACATTCAGAAGATAGAAATTCGAGTTGAAGCCGTTATAGCTGACGCGCACGCCGATGTCATATGTGCAATTCGCGCTCGGCTGGGCACTCGTTACGAGAGGAAGATTGCACGATGTGCAACTCAATGTCACCCTGCCTGTACTGGCTCCCTGAACAACACTCCAAAAAGGGGTGCCTGGGCTGCCGTTTGAATTCACGCTTAACGTGAGCCTATTAAAGTACCCGTTTGCTTCGTCCGCATCTCCGCCAAGCCACCAAATTCCATGCGGACCGGGCGTCCCACCTGGCCCAGTAATCGGAGGCCTGAGAACGGGCAGTTCCGATGAATTGGTTGCTGTGTTTGGTGTCAAGTTGTACCCAGCGTTATTGCACGTACCGTTCGCGGTCACGGCAACGCGGTAGTCTCCGTCGCCCCGTGACTCTAGAGCCGCGTTATGAGTTACACCGTAACTCGTGTTGACGGGGGTGTTTGGCGTCACTGGAGTCGCGGCGGTGCTGGCGCTCTCGACATTCGAAAACGCGGCACTGCCGCGTGGCTTGAACTGGATGACTGTCGTCACGAACAACGTCCAGTTTGCTTGTGGTTGCTGAGAGATTCGGAGGGCGGCGTTACCAATTATCGCATTGCCGCCGGTTCGGGATATAGTGGGTACAAATGGTTGATTCAGAACCAGAAGGCAGGTACCGGGTGGTGGCGAGGCCGCAGCGGCGAAGTAACCGGTGAGGTCGAGAGTTACTGTCGCAGGGCCCGTGGACCTGACACTGACTTGACCGCCGGATCCAGCGGAAACAATCGGCCCATTTCCCACCGCACTGCCAGGGACCGCATCCCCTGCATTCATCACGGAAACGCCCGGCCAAGCCTGACCGGCCGGCCAAGCCTGACCGGCCGGCCAAATCGAAAAGTAACCGACGGGTTGGTTCATCGTTGCGGTCATGTTCATCGCAATACTGGCCGCCGTGCCGGGCAGCCCACAAGTCCCGGCGACAGGTGTCGACTGGTCTCCGCCAGACGGCATCGACAGGGTGGCTGCCCGGCACGGATAAACCGTATTGAACAATCGGCCTGACCCATTAGCCGGAGCGAAATAGCCTGCGACGTCAATAATTAGGTTGGTTGGGTCGGTTACGAATACGTCGATGCCCGCGTTGGTCCCGGCCGGAACGATCGCGCGATTCGCAAGGATTCTTCCATCCAGCGAATTCAGGGTGGACACCGGCGGCTGCGGCTGCCCAGATGGCCAAGTCGTGAGATAGCCAAAGAACCCGGAAGATGGAACCACGGTGAAGTTCACATAGTACGCCTGAGCGGAAGCCGGTATGTTGCAACGGCCCTGCGGGAAAGGGAACGACCTTGTCGTCCCCGATGCCATGGCTGGAGGGCCGAACATAACTCCGATGTCAGGCGGCGCCTCGGACGCACGTGTCTCCACGATACGGCAGGGTGTTATCGGATAGAATTCCAAGCCGGCGCCGTCGGTAAAGTAGCCATTGACGTCAACGAGGATATCCGTTGGGTTACTAGAGTAAATATCGATCGAGCCGGAGGTACCTGCGGCGATTATCGCATCTGTCGCGACGATGCGACCGCGAGGCTCAACGACAGTGTTGACGGTAGGCCTTGGCTGACCGGTTGGCCAGAGGGTTACCGAATAGACTGGCCCGCCTGAAATTGGAACAAGCGTCGCATTTAAAGCGTAGGCTTTGGCTGACGCCGGCAGCCCGCAACTCGATGAAGTCAGGGGAAACGTACGAGTTCCCCCCCCGGTGAGGGAAGGCGGTCCAAATTGTCCGGCAAATCCATTGCCTCGCGTATCGAGGACGCGACACGGCGGAATCGGAGTGAATCGCAGATTGCTGGTGAGAGTTTGCGCTCCAGAAGAGCCGACCCCGAGAAGCAGTACCAACGCGCACTTTATATGACTCAAGAGCCTCTCCTCCACGGATTTACTCGTTATCAACGGAAACCGGGCATAGTTTCCAAAAACACGCCTATTATGGGCGCGTAATTAGAGGAAGTCAACAGGCAGTATTGTCCAATGCGTGATGAGCCTGAAACCAGATGTCGATTCCAATGCGGGGTGAGCCTGAGGGCAGGAATTGATTCGAATGCGGGGTGAGCCTG
>JAYUSQ010000097.1:0-22634 GCA_043755595.1 Acidobacteriota bacterium
CGGCCCGCACGGCCCCCAACTGCGTTACGCTGATCGCGCCCGTTGCGTTGGCAATCAGCCCGGCGTGCGCGTAGTCAAGCCCGCGGTAGAGGGCAGCCAGGAAACCGGCGGCGTAGTTATCGCCGGCTCCGGTGGTGTCGACAACCTTCACGGCAAAAGGCGCGCACTCGATACGGTCATCGCCGCGAAAGAGAATGGAGCCATGCGCGCCCAGCTTGAGTGCGATGGTGGTGGCGCCATGGTCGCGCAACGTGCGCGCGATCGCGTCGGGTTCGGAGTGGCCGGTCAACATACGAGCCTCGTCCTCATTGACGAAGAGCAGGTCGGTAAAGGGGAGCGCGGGTTCCAGCACTTCCATCCAGCGCCCGTCGGCCGCCCAGCCTGTGTCGACCGAAACCGTCAGTCCCGCGTCGTGCGCCCGGCGCATGGTCTCAGCCGAATGCCGGCGCAGATTGGCGAGCGAATAGAGATTGGCCTGATGGTAATGCGATGCACCGCCGCAGAGCTCCGCGTTGAAGACGGCAGGTTCGGCAAAGGCTTCGAGACTCGAGCCCGGGCGTTGGAGAAAGAGCCGGTCGCCGGTTGAGTTGGCGACGCAAATGGTCGTCGTCGTGGGCCCTTCGGAGCGTCCGACTGCGCTCACGTCGACGCCCGCGCCGGTCAATTTCCGCAACAACGCTGCGCCGCGTTCGTCCCGGCCGACCATGCCCATGAGCTTCGCCGGAACGCCGAGCCGGCCGAGTACGAAGGACGCATTGCTCGCGTTGCCGCCCATCTCTTCGACGAACTCTTCCACCCAGGTACACGTGCCCCAACGGAATTCATCGACTGGGCGCACGAGAATATCGTGAGAAATATTGCCGGCGCACAGCACGCCCGTTACACGTTGAACCAGACCCACCTAGCGCAGCCCCTCCCAAACGAACGCCTCAAACTCATCGCATTTTCGAAACCCCAGTTGCTGATACAGCCGGATGGCTTCACGGTTCGAGGCGGTGACGGTCAGCGACGTGCGGCGGCAGCCATTGTGGAGGAGCGCGTCGAGAGACCGGCGCATCAACTCGTAGCCGACACGAAGGCCTTTCCATTCCGGGTCGACACAAACCTGCGTGATATGGCCGACGTCAAACGCCACCATGCTGGCAAGCGACAGTCCGACGATGCGGCCGGTGACCGCTTCCTGCGCGATGAACGAACCGGGCCGGAAGAAGTTGCCGCAGCCAGGGTACTGCACGATGTTGTAGACGAAACGGCGGCCGCCGGCGACGGTGCGGTATTGATCGTTGATATCGGAATCGACATGGCCGCGATAGGCTGCCGCAATCAAACGCGCCGCTTGTTCCTGATCGCGTTCCTGCCAGAGATCATATTGAAGACGCGGATTGGCGGCGGGCACAAGCGAGCGGACCATCGACATGTCGGCCATCATGAAGTCGCGCGGGAAGCGCCGCAAGTGGTTGGGCAGCGGCAAGCGGGCGCGCGCCTCGTCGGACAACATGATGACTTGCGATTCGATGCGGTGTACCTGGGGCGTGGACCACAGTGCGCGCACGACGGCGGAGACGAGCATGACTTCGTTGTCGGGCGTGGCAAAGTCGGGGCGAACATAGACGTCGCCGAGGAGCCCTTTGCGTTCCTCGCACACGTAGTAGCAATAGCCGACCACTTCATGACCCGCCACCATTGCGTAACCGGTCAACGACTGCATGCGGACAAAGCGGCGAACGAGGTCGGCCGAAGGGCGGAAGTCCCAATCGAGACGGCGCTCCCAAATGTCGACTTCATGACCGAGGAGCAAGTCCAATTCCTCGGCGCGCACCTGGCGCAGGTCCACCAACATCGGAGCTCCGAGGTGCAGTTCGGCCAAGGCCGCCATATCGCTCATATAAATATCGCATGGACCGATAAGCAGCTTTCCGGGAGGTGTGCATTGGAACTTACAGGCATTGCCCTGCAGGGGCTGCAACAGGCGTTCGCGCAAGCCGAAACCGCAGCCCGGCACGTCAGTCAGGCCGCCAGTCCAACGGGCGGCGGAGGGGGCGGCGACATTGTGGATCTTTCGGCGGAGATGCTGGCGCTGATGCAGGCGAAGAATCTGGCGGGCGCGATGGTTTCGGTGATGCAGACAGCCGAGGAAATGGATTCGCACGTTCTGAACTTATTCGCCTAAGTAGTGATACCCTCGGCTGAATGATCTCTCGCCGAGGCTTTCTGCCGGTCTGCGCGGCGGCAGCGGTGGTTGGTTGCAACCGCTCATCGCACCGCTTGATTGGTGTGGTGCCCAAGGCCACGTCACACTTGTTCTTCATTTCGATCCACTCGGGCGTGCGGACGGCCGCGCAGGAGTTTGGGCTCGACATCGTTTGGAACGGGCCGAGCGACGAAACCGATCACAACCGGCAGATCCAGATTGTCGATTCGATGATCACGAGACGAGTCGATGCGCTGGCGATTTCGGCTACCGACGAGCATGCCCTTACTGCACCGGTGGAACGGGCCATCGCGGCGGGGATTCCGGTGACGATTTTCGATTCGGGTGTTAACACAGAGCGTTACGTGACGTTCGTCGCCACCGACAACGCGGGAGCTGGAGCAAGGGCGGCTAAACGGCTGGCGGCCCTGGTGGGAGGAGAAGGAGGCGGCGGCAGGAAGACGCTGGCCATGGTGATGCAGAAGCCCGGGGGCACTTCGACCGGGTATCGGGAGCGAGGCTTTGAGGAAACGATCGCGCGCGAATTCCCCGGCTATTCGATCGTGGCGCGGCAATATTGCATGGCGGATCGTGCGCGGGCCTTGGCTGCGGCGGAAAATATTCTGACGGCGCATCCGGATATCGGCGGCATCTTTTGTTCGTCCGAAGCGGCAAGCCTGGGGACCATCCAAGCTTTGAGCGCGCGAGGGATGGGCGGCAAGGTGCGCCTGGTGACGTTCGATACGAGCGAGGCGCATGTGGCGGCGTTGCGCGCGGGGACGATCGACGTGATGTTGGTGCAGGACGCGGTGCAGATTGGCTATCAGGCCGTGGCTTCGCTGGCGCGGAAGCTGCGGGGGGAGACTCCGCCGAGGGTGGCGGCGTTGCCGGCGCGTGAGATTGTGCGGGGGGATTTGGGGAAGCCGGACGTGCAGAGCTTACTGCGGCCGGTGTGATGCGGCGGGGACCGGCGGGAAGGCGATGAGTCGGCCCGGGCCGCCTGCGCCCGGTTCCCGGTAAGACGGATCCGAGAGCAGCGCCGGTCTTCTACTAACATCGCCGTTAGCAAAGAGTTATCATCGTTCGGGACGGTTGGGTACGAACACTGGGTTCCCGCCATTCTCGGCGAATGGCAAAGTCACGAAGGAGAATCTGATGACCGCTTTTGAAAACGCAACCAAATTCTTTGCTGCCTGCGAAGCTCCGGAAGGTTGGGCTGGATGCGAGCAATTTGTTGCCGAAGGTGCGTCCTTTACTGCCCAGAGCGAACCGCTGGTAGAAGTGAAAACGGTCGAAGCCTATTGCGAATGGATGTACGGCTTCGCAACGGTAACCGCGCCTGGGGCAACCTATGAGCTGCATGCCTCCGCCTACGACGAAAAGACACGAACAGCCATCTTCTTTGCGACCTATCATGCCAAGCATACCGGAACCGGTGGCCCTGTGCCGCCGACCCACCGAGAGACCCGTTCCCACTATGTCTACTTTTTGACCATGAATCCCGACAACAGAGTCGAACGTATGGTCAAAGTATGGAATGCGCCCTGGGCGATGCGCGAACTCGGTTGGGGTTAGTTTCGATACTGCCTCGGCGCTACTGCTTCCAACTAGGTGGAGCCGTTCATTTTTCTGGCTAGCGCACACGGGATCGCCGGATAAGTCGCGCAGTGTAGGGAAGCCCGGTAGGCGTCGCCTGCCCATCCCAGTTTCAGGAGCGGTCCAGCGCATCGTGGGCTGCCGCGGCGGAGTGTCACCTGGGGGCACTGGAGAACGGTATTGGCGCCGCTCGCTACAATAGTGCTCCATGCGAGCCTGGCAAATCACCGACACCTTTTCAATCGACGGACTGAAGCTGAATACTTATCCCGATCCGCAGCCTGGGCCTGGGCAGGTGGCGGTGGATGTCAAAGCCGTGTCTTTTAATTTTCGCGATTTGCTGGTGGTGAAGGGGCTGTACACGAAGAAGCTGCCTTTGCCGCTGACGATTTGTTCGGACGCTGCAGGAGAAGTCGCGGCGGTCGGGAGTGGGGTCACACGAGTGAAAGTGGGCGATCGGGTTTGCGGGATTTTTATGCCTCGATGGCTGGCGGGCGGTTGCACGGATTCAGGGTCGCGATCGGCGCTGGGCGCCTTTGAGCAAGGCGTGCTGGCTGGCCGGATTGTGTTGAGCGAAGAGGCCGTGGTCGCGACGCCGGCTCATCTGACCGATGCCGAAGCGGCGACGCTGCCGTGCGCGGCGGTCACGGCTTGGAACGCGCTGGTCTACCAAGGTGGACTGAAGGCGGGGGAAACGGTGTTGGTTCAGGGAACCGGCGGGGTATCGATCTTTGCGTTGCAGTTGGCGAAAGCTGCGGGGGCGCGCGTGGTAGCGACGACGTCAAGCGACGCCAAGGCGGAGCGGCTGCGGGCGATGGGCGCTTCCATCGTGGTGAACTACGCGCAGACGCCTGAGTGGGACGATGTCATGCGCAAGACGGCTGGCACGGTGGATCAGGTGATTGAGATCGGGGGCACGGGCACATTCAACCGGAGCCTGAAGGTGGTGCGGATGGGCGGCTATGTAGCGCTGATCGGCAATCGCGCGGACGCGGGGTTGGGCGAGGCTCCGAACCTTACAACGGCTTTGATGAAAGGCGTGCGGGTGCAAGGAATTTTCGTCGGCTCGCGCGAGATGTTTGAGTCGATGAATCGCGTGATCGCACTGCATGGCATCAAACCCGTGGTCGATCGGATTTTTGCGTTTGGGGAAGCGCCGGCCGCGCTGAGTTACTTCGAAAGCGGCGCTCACTTTGGCAAGGTTGTTGTTTCAACGGCTGACCAGGCGGCTGGCTGAAATCACCTTCCAGTCCCACTAACTTAGTACCTCGCGATTATAGGGTCACTAACTGGCCCGCCCAGTACCTACGTCCTCCTTGTGTGAGCCTGCCCTCAGTAGCACTTTTTACCCAGGAGGAAAAGCTACTTGCTTTCAACATTTACATCGAAACTCAGGCCCACGGTTTAGCGGTCTCTCTTTTCGCGCTGGCGGCCTCGGCCCAGGCCACCACGGTGACCTTCGGCACGGGCGGCACGGCTGGCTGCGCTTCACCAATGGCGGCAACTCCGACGGCCCCATCAGTGTCGGGGGCGTCTGGCTGACGGTTACCCCTTGGACGGAATACGGGGACTCAGAACTGACCGCGAGCTCAGGCGGGTACGGCGTCGAGTCCGAAGCCGACCGCCGGGATGATCCGCAGATCGACGGTGATGGCCCGAATGAGGCGATCATCCCGACCTTCTCCAGCGCCGTGAGTCTTAACTCTGTAACTACGACCAGCCTCAGCGGCGGTGAAAGCGTCTACGGTACGGGCCAGGCTAGTGACGCCGTGTTCAAAATCGGCACGAATGACCGGGCCACGGACTTCCGCGTTCGCTCGATCGACTTCACGGCTGAGGCGGTTCCGGAACCGGCCAGCCTGCTGACCGCTGGGGTCGGCCTCGGACTGTTGGCTCTGGCTCGCCGCCGGAAATAGTCTTTCTCGGTTCGTTCAAGAAAATTCAGAATCTCCTCAAAGGCCGTCGTTCTCCGGAGCGGCTGCCTTCTTTTTTGCCCACCACTGCCAAGCGGCCATCGCCGTGAAGACAGGTCCGTAAATCCACCAGCGATCCGTTCGCGATCCCGCCCATACCCCGCGCGCGTGCCACTCAATCAGAACGATGTAAGAGAGGGGCATCAGTAACTGCCAGATCAAAAACGGCGGCCAGGGCGCGAAGGCGGCTATCGGTACGAGCCAAGTTAAATACCACGGGTGACAATTGGCCGACAGTAATAATGTCGCCACCAGAGCTCCGAGCCACGCTTTTTCCAAACGCCACTTATGCGCCATCATCCAGATGACTGTCGCCGCTAGTAAGGCAAAGGCCGCGTATTTGGCGAGATATTGATCGCCGGTGGCCGCGAGTATTAAACCATAGAGACTGTCGTTGTTGCGCCAGCCACCGACGTAGCCGGACATATAGCGCGCGTTGAGGAGCAACCGAGGCCAGTCGTGCGTCCAATACGGCAACGTGGTCAAGGCGAGCACGACCGGCGCTATCCAGACTGTACGGGGCCAGCGCGGTGTTTTCGCGACGAGCAACGGCCACAGGATCGCGGGCCACCACTTAACGGCAATCGCCAGACCGAGCATGGCGTGAGCGGCGGGCCAGAATTGCCGGCGGGACAATAGGAGGGCGGCCATCATTGCGAACACCGCGAGCGAGTCGTTATGGCCATTCCACCAGAACTCGATTACCGGAAGCGGGCACCACGCGTAGATTATCAACCCGCTCACCGGCAGGGCCTGGCTCAGCGTCAGCAGCAGAACAAGCTCAAACAGAACGGAGGGCAGCTTCATCCAGAACGCCTGGCGGTGGGGGTCGGCCGTCAAACGCCTAGCTACTTCGTAGCCGCCCCGTTCCACCAGTGAGGCGACAGGGCCATAACCGGAACGAACGGAAGGGACCGGAATCCGGGGATATGTATCGTCTCTCAAGTGGGCGGTTTCGTCCGGCGAAACGAGATAAGGATTCAGTCCGCTGGCTTGGACGAGGCCTTCCCAACGGTATCGATAGACATCGCCGGAAAGCGCAGGCATAACCGGAGCCATCGTGAGCCGGAAGAGAAGAGCCGCCGCCACGACAGAAGCCCTAGAGATGGGAGGGTTATACCTAGAGACGTAGAAAGCGAAAACAAGATAAAATAAAGAGGCGAGCATCATGAGCCTGATCGCTCCAGGGGTGTCCGACCGGACGTCCGCCTGTGAGAGCAGCCCAAAAAGCAGCTCCAGTCCGAAGGCCGTGATTGCAATCGGGAGAGATTTCATCGATGAACTACTCGCTGCCGCCGGTAGCGCTGCTGTTGGCCACCTCTTGGAGGGACAGGCTGGACAAGGCGCTTTTCGACGACACGTTTGACGGGATCCATGCCCTCAACTGGTTCGACTATTCACTATTGATACCCTACTTTACCCTGCTGCTGGTGCTCGCCTTCTATGGGGCCAGCCGGTATGAGGTGATTTGGGCCTACGTCAAAACCAAGCGAAACCGCGTGGAGACACCACCAACGCCGTTTGCGACGCTGCCGCGCGTGACCATTCAGCTGCCGTTGTATAACGAGCGGCTTGTAGTGGAGCGGCTGCTGGAAGAAGTGGTCAAGATCGACTACCCGCGCGAGTTGCTGGATATCCAGGTGCTGGACGATTCAACCGACGACACGCACCCATTCACCGAGCGGCTGGTGGCTGAGTACAAAGCAGCGGGGCATCCGGTCGAGTACATTCACCGCACTAATCGGCACGGTTACAAAGCCGGCGCGTTGGAGGCGGGGCTCAAAGTGGCCAAGGGCGAATTCGTGGCGGTCTTCGATGCCGACTTCGTCATCCCGCCGCATTTCCTGATGAAGACAATTCACCATTTCACCGATCCCAAGATCGGCATGGTGCAGACTCGCTGGACGTATCTGAATCGCTATTACAACCTGCTGACCGAAGTGCAGGGGATGCTGCTGGATGGACATTTCATTCTTGAGCACAATGCACGTTACCGGTCCGGGTTGTTTTTCAACTTCAACGGCACCGCCGGCATTTTGCGCAAGGCGACGATCGAGGACGCAGGCGGCTGGGAACACGATACGCTGACCGAGGATTCCGATCTTAGCTATCGCGCGCAGGTTAAGGGCTGGCGTTTTGCGTATGTTCCGGAAGTAGAATGCCCGAGCGAACTGCCGTTTGACATGCATGGTTTTCAGGTGCAGCAATCGCGATGGGCCAAGGGGCTGACGCAGGTGGCGATCAAGCTGCTGAGGCGGATCCTGAAGGCCGATCTGCCGTGGCGCGTGAAGCTGGAAGCGTTCACTCATTTGACGCCGAACGTCACCTACCCGTTGATGATTATCGTGACGGCGTTGATGCTGCCGGTGATGATCGTACGGTTTTATGTGGGCTGGCAGCAATTGTTGCTGGTCGATCTGCCGCTGTTGCTGGCGACGTTTTTGTCGGTGGTGTTCTTCTATATCTACGCGCAGTACGAGCGCGATAAGCGGTCGGTCTGGCGGGCGATCGTCATGATGCCCGTGCTGATGGCGGCGGGCGCGACGTTGACGGTGATCAATACGAAGGCTGTGATCGAGGCGCTATTAGGCGTTCAGACCAGCTTTGTGCGAACGCCGAAGTACGCAATCACGGGCACGCAGACGCGCGAGAACAAGAAGGCCGAAGCGGTGAAGAAGTATCGCAGCCGGACGGGCTGGCTGCCTTGGATTGAGTTGGGATTTGGCGCCTATTTTCTGTTTATGGTGGTGTACGCGATCGACACGTCTAATTATCTGGCCGTGCCGTTGCTTTCGGTTTTTGTCGCGGGGTATTGGTGGGCGGCTTTCTCAACGCTGAACCGCGATTTGCGGGATCGCCTGGCCTGGCAGCGCGCGCGGCGGCTTGAGTCGGCGCGGGCCAGATCGTAGTTGGCGATGAGCGAAGCAGGCGATAACATCGAACAGCCTTCTCCGTTGCAGTTTGAAACGGTGGAAGGGGCGCGGTCCGCCGCTTCGACCTGCGCGGGGTGTAGCACTCCACTGGTTAGTGAATACCACGAGTTGAACGGTCATGTCGTTTGCGCGGACTGCCGGTCTCGTGAAGAGGCCCTTCATCGGCAAGATGCACAATCGAGCCGGTTCCTCACGGCGGCACTCTATGGATTCGGCGCCGCAATCGGCGGCGGATTGCTGTATTGGGGTTTTGTCAAACTTACTAACATTGAATTCGGACTGATGGCGATCGCCGTCGGTTGGCTGGTGGGTAGGGCTGTCATGAAGGGCAGCAATATGCGGGGCGGACGACGCTATCAGATTCTCGCGGTGGCCTTGACGTATTTCTCGATCACATTTAGCTATGGCGCGTTGATGATTGAGGCACTGGTCAAGAGTCCACCGCCCACAGCTTCGACTCGCGGGGCCAAGGGGAGCGGGGACGAAGCGGCGAGCCCGGGCGTAGCCAAGCGGACAACCGGGATCGCGATGCTAGTTCTGATTGTGCTGGCGTCACCTTTTTTGGGAGGCTTCTCTAATATCATCGGGTTGCTGATTATCGCCATCGGCCTCTTTGAGGCTTGGAAGCAGGCGCGACCGGCGCCCTTCACAACTAGCGGCCCCTTCCCACTTGGTAGAGGCGTCGCGGCCGCCGCCGCGGAATGACTCCCGTCGAGCCTCCTCCGCCGATATGCCCGCAGTGCGGGACACATTGGGCCACGGGGATCCTGGCCTGTCCCGGATGCGGACGGTTGGTCTATTCCAGTAGCCTTTCCGGCATGGCGGCGGCGGCAGCGGCGGCTGAAGCGGCCGGGGATCGCGGGCGGGCGTTGGAGTCTTGGCGATCGGCGCTGACCATGCTGCCTGCGGGTGCGGGACAAGGGCGGACGATCGAGGCCACCATCGCGCGGCTGGAAAAGGAACAGGCCCTGGGCGCGGGCGATGGCGAGGCGATCAAAAAGAAATCCAAGTCCTGGGCGAAATGGTTGGGCGTGGCGGCTCCAGCCGCCGCGTTTCTGGCCACCAAGGGTAAGTTCCTAATTCTTGGGCTGACTAAGTTACCGACATTGTTTTCGATGCTGGTGTTCATGTCGTTCTACTGGGAGCGGTGGGGGTGGGCCTTCGCGCTGGGTTTCGTGTTGTCCATCTATATCCATGAGATGGGTCATGTGATCACTTTGAAGCACTACGGGATTCCGGCCTCCGCGCCACTTTTTATTCCGGGACTGGGCGCAATTATTTTCGCCAAACAAAGGATCGACTCGCCGGCCGTGGATGCGCGAGTGGGATTGGCTGGACCGGCGGCGGGACTGACAGCGGCGCTGGTTTGCTTAGCGTTGTATCCACTTACCGGGAGCAAGCTCTTTCTGGCGCTGACGGTGTTTGGCGCCTATATCAACTTATTCAATCTGATTCCGATTTTGTTTCTCGATGGCGCGCGGGGATATCGGGGTTTGACTGAATTACAGCGATGGCTGGTGGCCGGTATCGCCGTCGTGTGTTACTTCGCTTTCGCTAGCAGCCTATCGCTGGGCATCGCGGCGGTAATGGCGGGGCGGCTGATGTTTTGGAAATCGAAGGAGTCCGAGCCGGCTACCGATTGGTTCGCGTTTGGGTTATTCGCGATGTTACTGCTGGCGCTGGCGGGTTTGGCGAATATCGATGCGCCCAGGCCGGATCAATTGGGACTTATTCCGCTCGCAAGGCGATGATCGGATCCAGCCGGGCGGCGCGACTGGCCGGAATGAGACCGGCGGCGCCGGCAACGGCTACCAACAACAATACGGCGATGCCTGCCATGGCCGGGTCATTCGCCTTCACGCCGTAGATCTGGGTGGCGACGAATCGCCCCAGGCCAATGGCGGAGGGCAAGCCGATGGCGAGGCCAATGGCAACGAGGATCAACACCTCGCGCATCACCAACCAGACGACCGAGCCCGGCTGCGCGCCGAGCGCCATCCGCAGGCCGAGTTCCTTGGTGCGCTTAGCAACGACGAACGCCATGACGCCGTAGAGCCCGATCGCGGCTAGGAGCGTGGCGAGCAAACCAAAACCCGCGGACAGCAGGGCGATCAGGCGCTCAGTGAGCAACGTCTGGTCAAGCTGCGTGCCGACGGTCTTCATGTTGTACATGGGCAAGGCCCCGTCGAGGCGCTTCACCTCGCGGCGCATGTCGGCGAACAAGGCGCGTGAATCGCGTTTGGCCCGGACATAGAACGTTGCGCCGTTGTTCCCCCAACCGGGGACGAATACCTGACGGCGGATGCCCTCACGAGGGCCTTCGTAAAGGGAGTCCTCGACTACGCCTACAATCTCGATGTCGAGTTTGGTCTTGGGTCCGCCGCCAAAGCCAAGGCGGCGTCCCACGGCTCCTTTGTCCCCAAAGTAGTGCCGCGCGAACTTCTGGTTCACCAAGGCGACTTTCGAGTCCTTCTTGATATCGCGCTGGTCAAAGGCACGGCCTTCGAGTAACTTGACGCCCATCGTTTCGAAGTAACCTGGCCGGATGGCGTTCATGAACGCCCGCATATCTTCGCCGTCCTTGGCGGTGTGGCCTTCGACTCCCATCGAGCTATCCCACTCGTCGCCGCTTAGGATCGAAACCGCGGCCGTCCCGGCGCTTTTGACACCGGGCGCGGCGCGGATGTTATCGAGGAGATCGGTATACAGCTGAGTGGCCCGCTCGGGTGTATAGCCATTCATGGCAGGCGAGAGTTGGAAAGTTACTAAGTTGTCGAGGTCGTCAAAGCCGGTGTCGGTGGTCTTGAGGTTTTGCAGGCTGCGCACGAATAGTCCCGCGCCGAACAGCAACAGAAAACTCAGCGCGACTTGAGCGATCACCAGGCCCTTACGCATAAAGGTGGCTCCCTTGGTTCCGCCGGCCACCGATCCCACGACATCTTTCAAAGTACCCCACAAATCGGGATTACTGGCGCGCAGGGAAGGGACAAGACCGAAGATTAAACCGGTAAGTAGCGAGATGCCAAGAGCGAAGGCCAGAATACGCAAGTCTGGCTCAGGCCGGATTAACAGCGGGTTGCCTTCGGCTGGAATCAAAGCGAGCAAGCCGCGAGTCGTCCAAGTCGCCAACACGACGCCACAAACACCGCCCGCGAGCGCGAGCACCAGGCTTTCGACGAGTAACTGGCGAGTTAGTTGCCACCGCGAGGCTCCGATGGCGAGACGGACGGCGATTTCCTTTTCCCGCGCCACCGCGCGCGCCACCAACAGATTGGCGACGTTGGCGCAGGCGATCAAGAGCACCAGGCCCACCATGCACATGAGGACAATCAGCGCGGTCGAGAAGGAACGCCGCAGGTCGGATTGCCCGGTGTCGGCTTTGTCCAACAAGACGGTACCCTTCATGAACTGTTGGCGTCCGTACGCATTCCAATCCTTGGCAGCGGGCAGGGTCATCTCATACTGGCGGATTTGCGTGAAGAGAACCTTGAGGGGCGCGGTGGCGGTTTCGATGGTGAAGCCGGGTTTAAGCCGCGCAAATACCTGAACCCAGCGTGAACGGCGGTCGGCCATTTCAAGCCAAGTCCATTCCGGGGTCATCGCTTTTTTCATGAGGATCGGTACGCGAAGTTGCGGCGCGCGGGCGGGATCGAGGCCGGCGAAACCCGCCGCGGAGACTCCGACGACGATCATCGGGAAGTTATTCACGAGCATCTTTTTCCCGATCACGTTGCGGTCGCCCGCAAAGCGCGTCATCCAATAGTCGTAGCCGAGCACGACGTGCGGATGGCCGCCGTAGACCCGATCGTCGTCCTTGGAATTGAACACCCGCCCCAGCGCCGGCTTGACGCCCAGCATGGTGAAGTAGTTGCCCGAGACCATTTCCACGCGGAGCCGGTCCGTCTGATTGTCGATCGCAACCGAGGCGTCCATCAGCCGGCGGCACAGCACCTCAGAGAAGGGTTGAGCCTTTTGCCGGAAGTCTTCGTACATCGGGTAGGAGTGCATCCGATACCCCATGTTGCTGCCGTTGTGCGAGCCCTGCTGGTAGAGCATCACCAACTGCTCCGGGTTTTTCACCGGAAGCTGGCGAAGCATCAACTGATCCATCAAGGTGAAGATGGCTGTGTTGGCGCCGGTGCCGAGGGCAAGCGACAGCAGCGCGACGCCGGTGAACAAGGGATTCCGGACGAGGCCGCGCAAGGCGAAGCGAAAATCGGACGCAAGACCGCTCATGTGAATCTAATACGCAGAAACATGGCGGGCGTTAGCAGAAATTTGCGAGAAGGGGTCAATCAGTGACTGGGTCGCGGCCAAAGAGAATTTCCGTGCTTGCAATCGCCGACTTCCGAAGCGTGGCCAATGCCACGATTTCCGGATCGGAGCGGTAGGCGTCGAAGGCTGCGCGATCGGGAAACGTCACGATGTGGACTTCGCGGAAGGTTTCGGCTGATTCCTCACCGTCGAGCTCGATTGCGCGTTCGAGGTTGCCACCGTGGCGGGACATGATTCGGACGGCTGCCGCTTCGTATTCGCGAAAGGCGGACTGAGCTTCGCGCCGGACGGTAAGGGTGGCGACCAGGACCAACATTAAACGAGACCAGCGATCGGCATGAAAAGACTTTTCGGCTCGACCGACAATCCGTAATCGGCCGCCGCCATGCGCACCAGCGCGAGTCCAACCACGTCGATCAATAACTCCGGGTTGTTGCGCGAAGCTTCTAGAGACGCCGCGCGAAGATATTGGGTGTTGCGCTCGGAAACCGCGCCGCGCAGGCTGTTCAGATCACCCTTGCCAATACATTCGGCAACGCGGAGAAGCGGAGCGACTCTATTGACCAGAGGTGTGCTCACGGCGCCGCGAGCGATCCGTTTCAAACCGCTTTCGGCCGCTTCGACGGCCATCTCTCCGCGTTTGCGCGCCAGCGCCGCCATCGCCTCGGCGGCATTGTAATGGACTTCGTCGAGGACGATTTCGGAGTTCGTGAACCGATTGCGGTCGAAGGCGGCGAGCCGGCCCCGGAGATTCGTGTCGTACGTCCAGATCGTCAGCGCCAAATAGCGCAGGAACGTCAGAGGATCCAAAACATCGTCGCAGGCAACGGCCTGATTCGCGTAGCGCGTGGCGTGGATGGCGAACGATTTGACTTCGGCCACCGGAAAGTCGAGCGCATAGGTGAGGCCGGCCAACCCGAAAGCGAGGCGGCTCGCTTCATCGTAATAGGTGGATTTGCGGCCGGGCGCATCGCCGGGGAGCGCTTCAAATTTTTGACGGTCCTCGGCTAGCAGCGCTATCAGGGCGGCTTCGTCTGGTTTGTGAGGAAACGGCTTCATCGTAAAGAGGCAGTGTAGCTCAGCCGCCAATCATTACGGTGGGGCACCCGATGACGATTGAGCCGCCATGGGCTGTCGGGTCGCCCATTCGGGCCGCAGGTTGGCCGCTTACGATTACGCTCGTCGAGCCCATGACGATCACATCGGGCGGTCCGACACAGACGCACATGTCGCCGAGGCGGGCTTGGGGCATGAAGCCGGTGAGGACGGTTGGCGCACACGGAGGAAGGATCGGCCCGCCGACGTGCGGGATGGGCGGCACGCCGGGCGTGACCATGGGGCAAACGTGCATATCTCCGAGTCTGGCTGCTAGGGGCATTTTCTGGTTCCTGTTATTCCTAATGAACGCCGGTCAAGACAGCGCCCAAAGAAGCTAACGTCAAGTCCAACGAATGAGCGTCGAACTGATCGGAAGTCTTACGCAATGCCTGGATGCGGGCAACTAACGATTCAACGAGCTTGCCAGAGGGAAGCGGATCCTGGAATCTGAGGCCTGCGGCGGCTGTTTGCGCGATTCGGCCATCTTCCTCAAGAATCAGGTTTGCTAGAAGGGCGGTTGCATGGCTTACTTGAACACCGCTCAGGCACTCCGCCAATCGCAACTTCCACTCAGGTTCCCAGCCACGCCATTGCCGCCCCAGTTGTTCCCAGGACTCCTGGTCGAAAGTCTCCAACAAAGCCTCGGCGTCCGAAATGAGAACATCCGACCAGAAATCCACGCCACTTGGATCCGCCAAAATACCGGTCAACCGTTCCAGACTCATCGTGTGTTTACCTCCTATCATTTTCCAAATCCGCTGGGCAAGGACGGCGACGGGTAGGAAGCCGTCACGGCTCCCGCCTGATCCTTGATGACGACCCAAGCCACGCCTTCGACCGTGCTTGAGTGAAGGGTTTCACCGCCGGGAACGCGCGGCACGCCGACTGGCTTGCTCGAAGCGATCCGCTCAGTAACTTCCACGATCTTAGTATCGCTCCATCCGGCGGGCGCGAGGGTCGAACGCTTTGGCGCGGACCACGTTCCGTCAGGCCATTGTTTCTGGAGTATGGCATCCATCGTGCCGTCCGGATTGACCTTTTCGATTTTCACTTTGAAGTCTGGACGATTCAGAACTTCAGGAGAATGCGCGCCGATCAATTTCCCTTTTGCATTTTTGGTCCCGTACAAAACTTTCCCGGCCATATCGGCGGGAAGCTTGGGAACAACAGGCGGGGCGACTGGAGCTTCAAGAGCGGAATCTGAATCGATCACCTTGGGCTCTTTCGGCGGACTGGCGCTGCGGGGAGCCGGTGGCGGCGGGCCGCCTGACACTGTCGCTTCGCCTGTGGTCGGGGCCTTCGTCCGGACCTTGATCTTGCCCTTGAGCATCCGCCCAAGCTTGGCGAGGCGGGGAATTTTCGAAATTCCCTTCGCCAGAGCTGCACCGCCCGCTATCAAGCCGACCACTTCCAACAACACCTCGCCGAAGATCCGCCCCGCTTGGAATTGACTCTCCAGGCTTGAGTCGGTACTTAGTGCGGCGAACCGTTTGAATTTCTTGGTGTACTCTTCGCCCAGCTTTTCGAAGAACTGTCCGGGCGACTCAAAGATCGCCTTCAGCTCCGCAATCAGCGCGTCGCGCTCGCGGGCCGCTTCGTGCAACTCTTCGCCGAAGTATTCGTTCAGCGCCTGCGCTGTCATGTACCGCACGATGCCGCCGGGGCGCCACATCGCTGAGGAAGGGTTCCGGCGAGTGGCGTCGTAGAGGTCGGCGAGAACGAAGGTCTTGATGAGTCCGAACAAGTCGGCGATGCTGACGATGAACGCGTCGCCAGCGCCGTAGACCACACCGAGTGCGAAACATTCCGGGCCGAGAATCCTTTTGATCAGTTCTTCCAACTGATCGAAGTCGGCTACGTGTTCGAGACGGCCCACGAGGTCATCGAGCATTTGGCCCGCATCGGAAAAGAACGGCCGGCCGGGCTGGTTCCAAGGCAACCGGATGCCCCAGAGTGAATCGGTTTCCGGTTCGAAGCCGCCGCGCGCGCCAAAGTCCGGCCGCACCGAAGGACGAGCAAGCGAAACGCCAGCACCGTACCACGGGGAATCGCCGCCGTACTCGCGTAATGGACCGGGCTTCTTCGCGCCTGCCATGAACCTCCCCTGAGTGTATCGCCCCACTTGCAGACGCGACGAACGGGCCGCTGGCGGCGCAACCCGGAAATGGTGAGCCGCCGCCGCCCGAATTCTCGCGTATCCTGTTGAAGGGCGGCAAGACGCCTTGAGGAGGTTGATCGATTGCTGACCGTTCGCCAGGAGTCCGTGGAAGCCGTTCAGCAGGGCCGCATCGCCGAGGCCAACCTGCGTTTGGTGGAGTATGCGCAGAAGCGATTCCCTACAGTGTTCAAGCCGCAGCAAGCGCCGAGGTCTCTTAAGTTAGTGGAGCAGGTACGGGCCAAAGCGGCTGGCTTCAAGATCACGCGCGAAGATAACGTGGCGACGATGCTGGATCTGGTCACGATGTACGGGCTGGACTTCGATCAATCGCCCTGGGCGGCCGATGTGCTTGCGAATCCCAAGCTGCACGGCCCCGACAAGATATCCATCCT
Organism: Acidobacteriota bacterium; assembly: GCA_043755595.1. Classification (GTDB taxonomy): domain Bacteria; phylum Acidobacteriota; class Terriglobia; order Bryobacterales; family Bryobacteraceae; genus VFZP01. The sequence goes on from JAYUSQ010000097.1 coordinate 16,617, forward strand.
TAAACGCAGGCTCCGCAAACAGGAGATTAAGATCTGAGATGCCTTTCGATCCGACAGCACCACTCGACAACTTCAGTCCGGCAGCCGCTTGCGCCGCAGCAGATCAACTGCGCGCGCTGGCCTCGCAGGCGCCGGCGGGATTGCTGGATCAAATGGGCGGCCAGGATTTCCTGAGCGGGATGCCGTCGAATCTGGTTTCGCAACTGACGCCCGCGCTGGGCGATCTGGCGCCGGCGGATATGCTGGGCGCGGTGAACTCCGCGGCAGGGGCTCTGCAGGATGCGGCGCAGTTACAGCAATTGATGGATTCACTGCCAGCGGGCGCACTGCAACAACTGGCTCAGTCCGCGCCGGCGGGGTCGGATTTGGCGAAGCTGGTGAAGGATAACATCCCGGCGTTTCTGGCGGATCAGATTCCGAACCTCGGGGCGCTCGCACAGGCGGCTGGACTGCCGGGGATTCCGGCGATGCCGAATTTGCCCGGCATGCCTTCGATCCCGGGGGCGCCAGACTTCGCTGGGTTGATGCAGGGCCTCCAAAATCAAATTCCGGGAATGCCGTTCACGCCGCAACAGATGGCCGGTCTCGTTAGCGGGTTGGCTGGTCAAGCGCCGGGACTATATCAGCAGGCGCTCGATCAGATCCCCGTACCACCGATCCCGCGCGTGTTGCCCGAAGATGTGCCGTTGCCCGATCCCACCGATTTGACGGACGCAGTGGCGGGTTGCGCCGAGACCGCCGGCATGACCCACGAACAAAAGGTTGAAGAGGCGCTCGGGATGGCTCCGCCTTTGCCTCCTGACGTGGCCGAAGCAATGGGCGGCGCGCCTGCCGATATCGCCGATGAATTTGTCGGCGGCATGGGTGAGGTGGCGAATCGATTGAACGAGTGTCCTGGCATGGTGCAGGAAGCGGCGGGCATGATGAGTCTGCTGGGCGGGCCGGCGAATGTGCCGATCGCGGACGTGACGCAAGGCTTGCAGGGCATGACCGATGCCTATTCGGCGACGGCGTGCGATGGCGCTCAATCGATGGAAGACCTGGCCAACGCAGGCAATCAGTTGCAGAATGCGGTCGAGCAAATGCCAGCCGACGCCTTGGCTGGTATGTTCTAGACCTCCTGCCCCAGGCAAACGCGCTTGGACTGCGATAGACTTCGGACAGTCCGCAAAGCGAAGGGGGCATGAGGTGCAGCGCGCACTTTTCATTCTGATTTTTTCTGCCTGTCTGGCCAAGGCGCAGTCTCCCACGGCGCGTGTTACCGGCCTCATCACCGATTCCACTGGGGCGATCGTTCCGAATGTGGCGATCAAGGTGACCAGTCTCGAAACCAACCTCACACAAAACACGACTTCAAACGAAACGGGGAACTACACGGTTCCGTATTTACAGCCAGGGCGTTACAAGGTCGAGGCGGCGGTAGATGGGTTCCATACGTACAAGTATCCGGAGCTTGCGCTGGCCGTCGATCAGACCGTGCGGCTCGACATCAGGCTTGAGATCGGTTCCACGTCCGAGAGCGTTACGGTCACCGATGCGGCGCCGGTCGTGAACGCGGAAAACGGCACACGGGGGCAAACAATCACTGCGGCCGAGATTACGGAGATCCCGCTCGGTAGCCGCAATTTCGCGGACCTGGCGCTGCTCACCGGCGGTGTGATTCCGAAGGGCGATGGCGGCGATGGATCCTACGCAGTGAATGGCGGCCGGGCCGACAACACGGGCTTCGTGCTGGATGGCATGAACAACACGCAGCGGCGCAATACGGGCGCGGTGATCAACCCGCCGCTCGAAGGCGTGCAGGAATTCAAGATGATCACGTCGGGTTTTTCCGCCGAGTACGGACGCTACGCAGGCGGAGTATTGACGGCGGTGACCAAGAGCGGCTCCAACCGATTCAAGGGATCGTTGTACGAATTCCTTCGGAACGACGCGTTCGACTCGACCGGTTATTTCGACTTGACCAGATCCAAATTGCGGCGCAATCAATTCGGCGCTTCGGTTTCCGGACCGGTGTTCCTGCCCAGGATTTATAGCGGCCGCGACAAGACTTTTTTCATGGTCACCTGGGAATCACTGCGGTTGATTGACGGAAAAACGCAACGCGGGATTGTACCGGAACCCGAGATGCTGAATGGCGATTTCTCCAAGGCCGTGGACGCGTTTGGACGAAGGCAGGCGATTACCGACCCGATTGCGCGCGCGCCGTTCCCGAACAACCAGATTCCCGTTTCTCGCTTGAATCCGGTTTCGCTGAAGCTGGCGGCGTATTTCCCGGCGCCCAACCTGACCGGCGTGAATAATTTCATTGCGCAAGGAAACGGCACGACGAGCTACAACAACTTCGCCGTTAAGGTAGACCACACGCTGACACCCAAGGACCGGTTGACGCTGAGCGCATTCTGGCGGCCCAGCTCGACGTTCGACCCGGTGGTGAATGGGCGGTCGCCGTTGCCGATTTTTGGGCTGTCGAACGATACGCTGGACCTGCTCTCTTACGTCCGCTACCTGCGCACCATCACGCCCACTATGTATTTGGAGGCGAGCGTGAATTTTTCGCGTAAGACCAATAACCAGGTCTGGCCGTTGAGCGGTGAGCGCGATTGGGGCGCGGCGGTGGGCTTCCTGGGCGGCATCACCAACCCCACGGCGCGCGGGTTGCCGCAACTGGACGCCAGCGGATACATCTCGCTGGGTCCCGCTTATGACGTGCCGAAGATCTGGTCTTTTAACAACTATCAATACGCCGCGTCGCTGACCTGGATCAAAGGGAAACATAGCTTGAAGTACGGCGGCGATTTTCTGCGCATGCAATATTTTTCGCGCACGTTTGGCGATACGCGCGGGCGGGTATCGTTCCTGGGGCGCTTCACCAATCAACCGATCGCGGATCTGGTGCTCGGGTTCCCGCAGAGCACGCGGCGCCAACTGGACGCGGCGGGGCCGTATCATTTGATCTCGAATTACTCGGCGTTTGTGCAGGACGATTTCAAGGTGTCGCCAACGTTGACGGTGAATCTGGGGCTTCGTTATGAGTTGATGAAACCGCCGCAAGAGAAGTTTGGCGCCTGGTCGATGTTCGTGCCGAGCCTCGGGAAGATCGTCATCGCGGGGCGGGGGCTGCTTAACGATTTCGATCAACGTATCCAATCCACAGGCCTGTCGCAGTACATCGCGATGGCTGCCGACGTGGGCTTGCCTGCCACGATTCGTAAGACCGACTACACGGATTTTGCGCCGCGCCTTGGGTTTGCGTGGCGGCCGTTCGGGCGCGCGGCATCGGTGATCCGCGACGGCTACGGGCTCTTCTACGGCTCGAGTTCTCTCTATCGGATGGACGAGTATTCGGATACGTATCCGTTCTCGATCAACGAAACTTTCAACGCAGTCACCGCTAACCCGCTGGCTCTGACGATGTCCGATCCGTTTCCGGCGGCGCGGCGTACGGTGGGCGGAGTGGCGAGCACTTCGGGGCAGAACGCGAACATTCAGAGCCAGTATTTGCAGAGCTGGAACCTGACGGTGGAACATGAATTCGCCAGGGATTCGGTGATCGAGCTTGCGTATGCCGGCTCGAAAGGCACGCACCTGCAGCGGCGGTACGATCTTAATCAACAACTGCGCGATTTGGATGTGCGGGCGGCGACCGGTGCGTTTCCCCGCCCTTATCCGGCCTTTTCGGCGATCAATGTCATCGCCGACGGATCGAATTCGATCTATAACTCGGGATCGGTGACGCTGCGGCGGCGATTCAACCGGCAGCTTTTCCTCCGGGCCACCTACACCTATTCCAAGTCGATTGACGAGAGCTCCAACACCGGCGGCACGATCCAATATAATTTCGGGAACGCGCAAGACGCCTACAATCTCAGGGCAGAGCGCGGCCGGTCGGACTTTGACATCGGCCATGCTTTTGCGACGAGTTTTATCTGGTCGCCCAGCTTTTCGCGCCAAGTTGTTTTCCGCAACTGGCAGATGGCAGGCACGGGCACGATGTACACCGGGCAAGCGTTCACGCCGAAGGTGGCTAATTTTAACTTCGTGAATGGCGAGGCCAGCCGCCCGGACCGTATCGCCAAAGGCACGTTGCCTGCGCCTACCGTGGATCAATGGTTCGACCGGACGGTGTTTCCCGTGGTTCCTGTAGGATCCTTCCGATTCGGCAACTCGGGCCGCAATGTGTTGGATGGCCCGGGGACTTTCAACTTGAGAATGCGTCGCTGTCGCGCCGGTTTAAGTTTGAGGAAGGGCGTGCGTTGCAACTGCGGGTTGAGACATTCAATCTGCCGAATCATCCGAACTTCAACTTGCCGGAGAATCGCGTGGACATCGTCAGCGGCGGCGCGATTAGCCGGGTAAAGAGCAACCGGACGATGCAGTTGGGGATGCGGTTTGAGTTTTGAAAGGGAATTAGACTAGGGTTTAGTGGCTGTCTACGTCAATACTTTCTTCGAGGAACGAGTGGAACAACTGTTCGATCTCGCGAGCTTGGTGGATAAAATATTTTCGTCCGCAGGGATCGAGTACCGTATCGTGGGCGGCCTCGCAACGTACCTGTATGTGGAGGAGGCCGAACCGGATGCCGGCCGTCTCACGAAAGACATCGACATTGCGGTTCGCCGGGTGGACCTTGACCGGATCGCCAAAGCCGCCGAGCCTTACGGGTTGAAACTGCGGCACGTGGCCGGATTAGATATGCTTGTCCGGGCCGACAGTCCGTCGGCCCGGCGGGCGGTGCATTTGGTGTTCGCGGGCGAAAAGGTTCGCCCCGAGTACCTCACGGCGATACCAGAACTGTCACGTTCAGCCACGGTTCGAGGGTTTCAACTCGTCTCCCTAGCGGACCTCGTGTGCATGAAACTCACCAGCTTCCGTGCCAAGGACGCGGCGCATCTCATAGACCTTGACGACGCGGGGTTGATCACGGCGGAGATCGAGGCAGGGCTTCCGGCCGAACTCGCGGCACGCCTCGCGCAAGCGCGCGCACGGGGCTAAATGGAGTACCGTCAATTTCCCGCTCCGCCGGATCTCGCGCGATCAGTGGAATGCCTATGGATCCTGCGCGGCGCGATGGCGGCGGAAGGGCAAAACGATACTGCCCGACGGACGAATGGAGCTGTTGTTTCATTTCGGCGCGCCGCCGACGTCGTCGAAATTATCCACTCAGCCGGTCGCCGTACTCGCGGGCCAGATGACCACGGCCCTGCAACTCTACCCGCAGGGCCATGTCGACATCGTCGGCGTGCGGCTGCGTCCGGAAGCGAGCGGCTGCCTGCTGCCTCCGTTGCAACTGGTGGAGAAATTCCAACCTTTAGACGAAGTCTCTGGGGCTTGGGCCAAACGCGCGAGAGAGCAGGCGGGTCATGAAGACGGCGATCACGGCCGCGTGGGCCGGATTGTTTCCGCTCTGCGCACTCTGCCTGGCCTCTCAAGCGAGCCGGACCGCGCCATTGCGCAATCATTGCGACTCATCGAGTCCGCTCACGGCTCAGGCGCAATCGACCGCTTCATCCCCGAAGGCTTGCGTGCGCGTCAATGGGAACGGCGATTTTTGGCGGCGTGCGGTTTGTCGCCGAAGGCCTTCGCTCGCATTGTGAGACTCCAGCACGTCGTCGGACTGCATCAATCGGGGCAATGGCGGCGTTGGGCGGACTTGGCGATCGAGAGCGGGTTTTACGATCAGGCTCATCTTGCCAACGACTTTCGCGCCTTCAGCGGACAGAGCCCGGATGCCTTTTTCAAGCAGGGGCGCGGCATGGCGGAATTTTATCGCCAGCACCACCGAGGATGACGGAATTTTCCAAGACACCGCGGCTGGCCAGGCCTAGAATGCTGAACATGAACCTTGCAAAACTCCTGCTGCTGGCGGCGCTCACGACGGCGTCCGCCTCCTCTCAAGCGACTTCCTTGCTGTCCGATTTAGCCCAACTTTCGCAGCTAAACCCCATTTCGAGGAAAGATTGAGCAAATCGGCGAGCTAAGCCCCTCGCTGTCAATAAACCATTTCCAGAAGTGCTT
>JAYUSQ010000098.1:0-56447 GCA_043755595.1 Acidobacteriota bacterium
CAGCCCGCGCCTGGGACCCCACCGGATCGGTGACCGCCGACAAGATCGTGATGCATCAGGATACCGGCGATTTCACCGCCGAAGGCAAGGTCTCCTCCACGCGCCTGCCTGACAAAAAACCTGCGGCAGCGGCGGCCAAACCCAACGCCATGCTCCAACAGGACGAAGCCATGCAAGCTACGGCCGATCGAATGACGTCGACGGATGACAATCGCCGTGTGGTCTATGAAGGCAACGCCGTGCTGTGGCAAACCGCCAATCGGCTGCAAGCCAAACGCGTGGTGATCGACCGTGCTGGCAAGACCCTAACGGCCGACGGAGGCGTCGTCAGCCAGTTTCTCGACAAGAAGCCGAACCCGCGCACCAAGCGCGTCGTCAACACCGTCGTGCGCTCGGAAAAGCTGGAATACAACGATGCCACCCGCCTCGCGCACTATACGGGCGGCGCGCGCATGATCCGCGACGACATGGATGTCAAAGGCAGGGAACTGCGCGCCTGGCTGAGCGAGGATTCCAAGGGCGATTCATCGCTGGAGCGTGCCTTTGCCGATGGCGCCGTCGAGATCTTCCAGGCTTCGCCCGACCGTACGCGCCGCGGCTCCTCCGATCACGCCGAGTACTATGTGGCCGATGAAAAACTAGTCCTAAACGGCGGAATCGCGCAGATGATCGACTCCGTCGACGGCACCACGCGCGGGAAACAATTGACCTACTTTGCCGGCAATGATACCCTCCAGGTAGAGGGCGCAATCGCGCAACCGGTCGTGAGCCGCATCCGCCGAAAGTAACGCCCCCCAACCGCTCTTGCTAATGCACCGGCTCCACACCGCCGAGATCTCGAAATCCTACCGCCGCCGCAAAGTGGTGTCCGACGTGTCGGTGTCGGTACAACAGGGCGAGGTCGTGGGCTTGCTTGGCCCCAACGGCGCCGGGAAGACCACTTCGTTCTACATCATCGTCGGCCTGGTCTCGCCCGATTCGGGCCGCGTCATGCTGGACGACGAAGACATTACGGACCTGGCGATGTATGAACGCGCCCGCCGCGGCATCAGTTATCTGCCTCAGGAGCCCAGCGTTTTCCGGAAGCTCACGGTAGAAGAAAATCTGATGGCGATCCTCGAAACGCTGTCGCTCAGCGGGCATGACCGGCGTACGCGGCGCGACCGGTTGATCGAACAACTGGGCCTTGAAACCGTGCGGCGCAGCAAAGGCTACATGCTCTCGGGAGGTGAACGGAGGCGCGTCGAAATCGCGCGGTCGTTGGTGATCAACCCGCATTTCCTGCTACTGGACGAACCGTTCTCCGGCATCGATCCCATACAGGTGCTGGAAATTCAGCGCATCATTTTCGATCTGAAACGTTCCGGCATCGGCATCCTGATTACCGATCACAACGTGCGCGAAACGCTCGCCGTCACCGATCGCGCGTATATCATCAACAACGGAAAAATCTTCCGCAAAGGCACGCCTGACGAGTTGGGACACGACATGGAAGTGCGCCGCGTGTATCTGGGCGAGTCGTTCCGCTTCTAGTCTTTCCGAACCAACAGTGCAACGTCGTCCAGCTTATCGCTCATCTCATTCAGCTTCCGGCTCAGTCCTCGGATCTCCGTCTCAGCCAGCCGATTCACCTCAAAGTCCAACTCACCGCGCGTCCGATCCTTGATGTCCTGACGGTTCTGACTCATCATGATCACCGGAGCCTGAATCGCGGCCAGCGTCGACAAGAACAGATTGAGCAGGATGAACGGGTAAGGATCCCACGCGCGGCCGCCCAAGACTACGTTGATCGCCGTGTACACCACCAACACTACCGCAAAGGAAATGATGAATCGCCACGAACCGCCGAACTTAGCTACACCGTCAGCGACGCGATCGCCCAAGGTGAAGCCCTCATCGATGACTTCATTCGGATTCCGGATCGAGCGGCGCTGCACCAGCCGCTGCGAAGCGTGAAACTGCTGCCCCAGCACCGCCAGCATGTCCATGCCTGCATCAGGTTTCTGCTGTAAGAGTTGGCGTAGATCGTCGCGGTCGATCTCCAGACAGGTCACCGCCTCCAGCGCCACTGCGCTTGCCTGATGCGGCGCGCCGTCCAGCAAAGAAGCGAAGCCGAAGAAGCCGCCCGCCTCCGGTTCGTCGAGAACTACTTCCTGCTGATCCTCGTCGATCAGCGAGACGCGAACCTTCCCCTCTACCAGCACATAGCCGTTGCCGCCGGCGTCTCCCGGCTGGAAGATCCGCTGATGCGCGGTGAATTGGCGAACCTCGACGTGCGAGGCCAGGACCGCCCGCTCATCGGCGTCCAAAAGCGAAAACAGCGGCACACGTTGCAGGAGTTCCGGGTCACACGTCACAAACACCTCCGGCTACTTGAAGCCAGCTTGATTCTCGCATGGCTCGGGTGGTTGTCGCGGACTCAAGAATTAGCGCGGTCCGGCGCAATTCGCTGGGTAAAAAACCCTTTCCGCCCAACGATCAAAATCTTTTTCGGGAAGGAGTGAGCCAAATCCGATGCCGGTATCGCCGTGAAGGTCAGATGAAGCAGTTTGCCATGGCCGGACGCCGGATGATTGCCCACCTCTTCTTTCTGGCCCCGGCCGCTGTTGCAGCCCAACAACAAGCGCTACCGCCGTCGACCGCGCTCCCCATGCCGGAGTTCCACGAAGTGTTTCACCTGCTATGACCGTGCAGCCGGCAAATTGTCGGATCTGGAGCGCCAGATTGCCGGGAGAAGATGATATTCTTTGCGCGACCGGCCGCATAATCTCCCGCGTGGATTTAAAGGGCCGCGCTGTCGAGCGCTTAGTGGAACTACCCCATCCTGTGGAAAACCAATTCTCCGCTAGCCACGACGGAAAGACCGTCTTTGTGGCCATGGCGGGTAACTTGACCGAACTCTGGGTGGGGATGCCGCGGTGACAGGTCTGGGAATCGACGCTATTTCGCGTCCGGAACCCGATGAGCCGCCGCCAGCATCGCGTCTTCGAAACTGAAATCCTGCTTCGGCTTCTTGTGGTTCTTCAAATACCACAAGTAAGTCTCCCGCAAACCATCGGCCAGCGGAGTCGCCTTGAACTTCAGGATCCGTTGCGCCTTGTTGATCACCTGAGTGATCGGCGGCAGATCATAGTAAGTGCCGTAATAAAGCGGTGCCTTCATCACATTGCCGCCGGCGCGCAGGATGCGGAGCCGTGGAACATGCACAAGGTCGGTCTTTTTCTTCTTCGCGGCCACGCCCATGGCGATGACGAAGTCTTCCTGCGTAACAGGCCGGGGACTGGCGATATTAAAGGCATGACCTGCGATCCCGGGCGTCTCCATTGCCGCCAGGCAAGCCTGCACCAGATCCTTCACGTAGACAAACTGCATCAATCTGCGTCCGTCGCCGGGAATAATAATCGAGCGGCTCAGCTTCATCCGATCCCAGAAAAACTGCTCGCGATAGAAGGGATTCTCCGGCCCATAGACAAACGGCGGGCGGAGCGTCACCACCGGCAAACCGCTACGCTGATGCAACCGGAACAACGCGCGCTCGCTCATCGCTTTGTTGCGCACATAGGCGTCGGCATGATGATCGGGCGCCAGCGCGTCGCCCTCCTGGTGATTGAGCCCGTCGCCATAAGCGGCCACGCTCGACATGAAGACGTAGCGCGACAGCCCCTGACTCACCGCCCGCGCGGTGGCCAGCACATGGTCGGCCGTGGTGCCGCGCTCCCAGTCGTAGACGTTGTCGAACACGACGTCGAACCGGTGCCCGGCGACGGCGGCTTCCACGGCGGCCGGATCGTTGCGGTCGGCCACCATATTGCGCACCTTCTTGCCCAGCTTATGCCGGTTCTTGCGATGCAGTACGGTCACTTCATGACCGGCCTTGAGCAGTGCGGTAACAAGGGCCTTGCCGATAAACAAGGTTCCCCCAATGACGAGGACACGCATAGTTATGAGATCTTCACTGGCTCGAAAACCTTGGTGCGGCTAACTAATCGTAGTATTCGAGTCCAAGGTGAGTAATTAGCTCTTCTCCCATCAAATGACGCAGCCGGTTTTTGAGTTTCATCAATTGGATGAAAATATCGTGCTCGGGATACAGTCCCGGCGCAGTCATCGGCCCCTTGAAATAGAAGGAAAGCCACTCTTGAATCCCGCTCAGACCGGCGCGCTGCGCTAAGTCGAGGAACAATACCAGATCAAGCACCAGCGGCGCGGCCAGAATCGAATCCCGGCACAGGAAATCGATCTTGATCTGCATCGGATAGTTGAGCCATCCGAAGATATCGATGTTATCCCAGCCCTCTTTGGAGTCGCCGCGCGGCGGATAGTAATTGATCTTGACCGAATGATAAAGATCTTTGTAAAGGTGCGGATAAAGCTTCGGTTGCAGAATCTGATCCAGCACCGATAGCTTGGTCTCTTCCTTGGTCTTGAACGAATCCGGGTCTTCCAGCACTTCGCCATCGCGATTGCCGAGAATATTGGTGGAGAACCAGCCGCTGATGCCCAGCATACGAGCCTTGAAACCCGGCGCCAGCAGCGTCTTCATGAAAGTTTGGCCGGTCTTGAAATCCTTGCCGCAGACTGGCACGCCCCGCAACTTGGCCAGCTCCAGCAAAGCCGGAACATCATGCGTAAGATTGGGCGCGCCATTGGCGAACGGTACGCCGCTCTGTAAGGCCGCATAGGCGTAGATCTGGCTCGGAGCGATGTCCGGGCTGCTGGCCGCGAGGCCCGCTTCGAACGACTCAATTGTCTGATGTACGGCCGTCGGCTTGCGGAAAACTTCGGTCGAACCGCACCAGATCATCACCAGGCGCGAACAGCCGTTCACTTCCTTGAAGTTCTTAATGTCGGCAATCAGTGCGTCAGCCAGCTCACGTTTATTGGCTCCCGTCTTCACGTTGGGGCCATTGATCCGTTTGACGAATTCCTGCTGGAACACCGCCTTCATCGGGCGAATCGCTTCCAGCGGCTCACGCACGGCCGCCAGTTGAGCCGGCTCCAGCACGCGCGCATTCGTCGCGGCCTGATAGGCGTTGTCTTCGTAAATGTCCCACCCGCCGAAGACTAAGTCTTCCAGCTTGGCCAGTGGCACAAAGTCGCGAATATAGGGCGAGTTGTTCTTGGTTCTTTTGCCAAGCCGAATCGTGGCCATCTGGGTGAGCGAGCCGACCGGCTGGCCGAGACCTCGCTTAACCAGCTCCACGCCGGCGATAAAAGTGGTGGCTACTGCGCCGATACCGGGAATGAGAATTCCCAATTTCCCTTCGGCAGGGGCAATCTTACTGCTGCTTGCGGGCAATGACGCGGACTCCTTCACTTGGGGGAAACGCGGAAACCTAAAAAGGCGTTCTGAGCAGGGGGTCAGGAAGCCAAGATGTTATACTAGCACCTTCATGCAGCCTCGCGGTACTGCATCATCGATCTCCACCTTGTTGGCGGACGACGAGCAACTTGCTTTAGACGAGTTGCAGTATCTGTTGCGCGATTTTCCCGAGATTGAAGTGACCGGTACAGCCAGCGATGGCCTGAAAGCCGTCGAGATGGCCGAGGATCTGGAGCCCGATCTCATGTTTCTCGACGTCCAGATGCCGGGCCTCGACGGCATGAGCGTGATCCGCCGCATCCGCGACGGCGACGGGCACATTCCCTATTTCATCCTCGCCACCGCCTACGATCAGTACGCCGTCGAAGCCTTTCAACTCGAGGCCTTGGACTATGTCCTCAAGCCGATCGAAAAGGAACGCCTCGCCCAAGCTATCGGCCGCGCCCATAAATTTATTGCCGAACGTGCCCGTGCCGCCGATGCCCAGATCGCGCCACCGCTGGAGTCCAACGCCAAACCTCTGCTGCAGCGCAGCAAGGTGCTGGTGCGGAGCCAAGGCCGCAATCTGATTGTCGACGCGCACGATATCGTCTACGCGACGATCGACGACGGGCTAATTACGGTCGTCGCCTCGGGAGTCGAAGGCATGTCAAATTACCGCACCATCGAAGAACTCCAGTCCAACCTCGACCCCGATACCTTCTGGCGCGTACACCGCTCCTATCTGGTCAACATCAACCGGATCAAAGAAGTCATCCCCTGGTTCAAATCCAGCTTCCAACTTCGTATGGACGACAAGAAGCAGACCGAAATCCCCGTGAGCCGCGTCCAGACCAAACGGCTGCGAGCGTTGCTAAAGCTGTAACAATACCTGACTGTTGCGTATCGAACGGATTCAGTGGCCTGCACACTGTGTCAAAGCGGAAACCGTGCTTTCGGGCGGCCTCCAGCACAGGATGTGGACTCGCGGGTCTTTGTGAACCGTTTGCCCGCCACTCGCAATGAAACGGCCCGGCTCGGAGATTGACCAGATCACCAATCCGAGACGATCCGAAGTGCGAGTCTTGCCAGCGAGGCAGGAAATAGATAGGCCGATAAGATCGCCGGCGGGGGGAAGTGTTTCAAGGTTCCGCCGATGCGAATATTCCCAAAAGCCAGACATCTCGTAACCGACTGGGACAGGCGCGCTCTACCTATTGAAGAAAACTTCAGCACAGAACACTTAGGAGAACTAGAATGAAAACTGCTTTTACAAATCTTTTCGCCGCCGCGGCGATGTTAGTAACCACACTTAGCCCGTCCAGCGCCCAGACGACCACTCCGCCACCAGTGACCACCACCGGCAACACCGTCCAGATCGTGACCTTCGATTCGGACGTCTCGACGCTGAACGGCTCCATTCCCACCACCGGCGACCGCACCGGCAACGGCACGGCTATGACTACAATGCGGCTTGAGCGCAACGCGAGCGGCAAGCTGGTCCGGGCCGTCGTATCGGTCCAATTGAACTCCGACACCTCACAAGCCGAGAGCTTCAATCAGGTCCAACTGACAGGCTCTAGCGGCGCCGTTCTTACCATCCCCATGACCGGCTCGCAGCCGACTTTACCCGGCCAGACCTTTCGGACCAATTCACAAGTGGAAGTCACTGATGCCGTCAAGTTGGCCCAGATTGAGTCGTTCCTTAATAACCCAACCAACTACAACTTGGCGTTCAGCACCACCTCGAACCCGAATGGCCTGCTGGTTGGGAAAATCCGAACCGCGCCCGAGACGGTGCTCTCGCGGAATGAGGCGCGGCAACGCACGCTCGGCAACTTGGATCTGGCGATCTACCGCCTCGTGGTCCTGATGGCGTACCGCGATGGGACGATCACCCAGAGCGAGCGCGACAGCTTGATGGCTGACTTGGTCACCTTTACCAATTCGCTGAAGCAGGCCGACTCCCTGGGCAACGGTGCTTCCACCGTCCCGGCAACAGGCGCGGCTGCGCCTAACTCACCCACCACGACACCATAGGTCAAAGCGTCAATTCGTAACTTAAACGGGGGCCCTAGCTATAAGCATGGGCCTTTGTTTTTTAAAATTCTAGATTTGCAATCCGGGGAACCATATGGACAAGAAAAAAACCTCCCAAGGCGAACGGAAGATCGAAAAGGTCATGCACGAGTTCAAGGAAGGAGACTTGAAGTCAGGGGGAGGTGGGGCAACGGTGACGGACCGCAAGCAAGCTGTGGCCATTGCGCTGAGCGAAGCTCGCAAAGCGGGCTCGCGGATTCCGAAAACGAAAAATAAAAAACCGTGATCCTCCGAAGGATCTCCAGCGAAACGGACTGGCGCGCCGGCGGAATACTTGCGGCTTAGAAGTGCGTTCAGGCCTTGGCCCGGGCTAGATATGCGGTCTAGATATGCGGTGAGCCGCCGGACCGAGCGCCGGTGTCTTCTCCGCCGTAGCGAATTACGGCTCACCCCCTGCCGTTGGATTCTGGCGAGGCCAGTTTCACATCGGCGACGTCCGCCACTCCGCTCCCACGCAGCGCGCCGTTGAGTTCCGCCTCTGTCAACATATGGCGGCGTAAATTGGCGTGAAGAATCCGGCCTGACGGAAGAGCGGCAGAACCTGGGGCTCGGCAAAACGAGCGAACCAACGAAACCGGAACGACATCCAGTCGATCCAAAGATTCCATCCCGCGATTGTCCCTGTACAGGACGACGCCTTCGCCGACGGTTTTGTGACTCTCCAGCCATGCCGTTTTGCAGCCGCAGGCGCTATGAGAACGTTACGAGAATGTCGGCCAACGCGCTGACCCCTGCCTCCCGGCTGTCAACATCGCCACCGCGTGTCTTTATCCTTAGTCGGGAATTTCGGCAATGTCGCGCGGTTCGACGCTAGGCTGCCCGTTCATCGTATGGTGGAATCGGCTCGGCGCTTCATCAGCCGCGATTCTGGCGCGCATGACCGAACCGAGTGGGCGATGTTCCTCGATGCAATGCCAAGGGTTGAAGGACATCACCTCCTCGCCATAAATGCGCCTGGCTGCACTGTAAGCATCCTGGGGAGGAAAGGTCAGCCGGGCCACCGCCAAGTGCGGTGACAACTCAGCATCCCAAACGACCGAGGCATCTTCAACGGGCATATGTTTCAGATCCGTGCAGAGTTGGGCCCGGATCTCATATTCGGCGGGCTGTGTCCGAAAAAAATCCACTACCTGATCGTGGGAGCGGGAGCGATGGGCTTCGATCTCTACTGCCAGGCCGGCAAGTTCGGTCACCGACGGCCACAGCGGGGCAACGCTGAGCTTGGCGACGTAGGCTCCGAATCGGATGGCGGCGATGCCGTGGAAAGTTTCACCCAGGATGTGGGGCGAAGCCTGTCCAACGGCATCCCGCAATTGGCTGGCCACGAACGCGGGCTGCGGCTCGCTGTTGAGCGTCCGTTCCCCTTCCTTGCGCTGCATGTCCAGATAAGACCAGACGTCTCCGAACGGAAGCACGGGGAGACTCACAAACAGGAAATCTTGCGTTACCTCATCTTTCTTGCCGGGCAGCAACTTGCGGCCTTCGACACCGAAGACCTTCACGGCGAGCCCCTTGAGCGGCCGGACCTCGTCTGAATGAACGCCGCAGTGGACGCTTGACAGGCGGGCGGCCACCGGATATTCGCGGTTGGGTTGAAAGATTCCTTGAGCGAGTTCTTTGTAGAACGTGGAATAGACAGAAAGGCTCCCTTTGAGAATGACATGACTTAGGGCTTGGGCGCCGCAAACTGCGTGCCGCCGTTTCTCGAATAGGTGTCCATTCGCCCGGCGCCTGGAGCCGGCGATCTGGTCGATCATCGCCATCTCGCCGGGTTGCTCGACCTCAACACCGCTTTGATACATTACCCAGGGAAGTGACACTTTCTTACCTTTGGCGATCCCAAACCTTCCCAGCTTTGGCGGCGTTGACGAATTGCGAGATTGTGGCGTTCGTCAGTTCGACTATTCCCGGGGCCTGCCCAAGCGATGCCTGGCCGGCCAGCTTGGGAAGGCCGGCAAACCCGATTGCCTTCAAATGCCGCTTCGCATCCATCGCAAACGCTACCGCGTCGGGGTCGGCGGCGAGCATTTCGTCTCCCTCCGCACCGCCGAGCATCGCCACGGCCTCGAAGAAAACCGAGGGGGCCGCTGCCAGGGCCATGTCCGGCGCCCACGTTTTGCCCGCCGAGTCTTTCACTCCGCCGGCCTTGGGCGCAACGATGGAAACGATGGCGCTTTCCTTCTTCGCCGCCGCGATTAGCGCAGAGGCCAGCTTCGGATCAAAGCCTGGCGACAGTAGGACCGCAAGCTTTCTGCCCGCCAGCGAAGGCGCGTAGCGATCATATAGACGAAGTGCCGGGCTGACGGGCAGGTCCCTCGGCTCGCGTGCGGTGTGATAGTCTCGCGTTGGCCATTCATGCCCAGACCGGCCGCCACAGCCTCGCTCAGCGCCGGCTCAACGATGTTCAAATGCCCGAGCATCCGCCGCCGGA
Organism: Acidobacteriota bacterium; assembly: GCA_043755595.1. GTDB lineage: Bacteria > Acidobacteriota > Terriglobia > Bryobacterales > Bryobacteraceae > VFZP01. Next base: position 9,834 of record JAYUSQ010000098.1, read on the forward strand.
TCGCGATAGTCTCTACCTTGCCCAACTCGAACGTCAGCGCCAATTGGATATGGTCACGTTCTTGGGGCGTTACGGAGCGGTAGAACAATCTCGCTTGAGAATAGTGGTCGGCAAAAGAGGCTGACCGCAGACGGTCAACCGCGCCATGAATCGGTCGCTCGAACGTTCGGAATCCCCGCGTGGCGGATTCACGAGGCCCATCGGCCGCCAAAGTGTTTGGCTCGTAGTTACCCCTGCCCTTGGGAACTTCCATCTGCATGTGGCCGTCTCGCTGCATGTTCGCGAACGGGCATTTAGGGCGATTGATGGGGATTTGGTGAAAGTTCGGGCCGCCCAGCCGGCTCAACTGCGTGTCGAGATAAGAGAACAGCCGGCCTTGCAGCAGCGGATCGTCGCTGAAATCGATGCCCGGTACGATATGGCTTGGGCAGAATGCGACTTGTTCGGTTTCGGCGAAGAAGTTGTCTGGATTGCGATCCAAAGTCATCTTTCCGGCCAGTTCTAGGGGCACAACTTCTTCCGGGATTAGTTTGGTCGCGTCGAGAATGTCGAACTCGAGAGCGTCAGCCGTTTTTTGGTCGAAGACCTGAAATGCCAGTTCGAACTCCGGAAAATGGCCCTTTTCGATGGCCTCGTACAAATCCCGGCGATGGTAGTCCTGATCGGCCCCGCAAATCTTCACGGCCTCGTCCCAAAGAACCGCGCTGGTTCCGATCGTGGGACGCCAGTGAAATTTCACGAAACGGCTTTCGCCCCCTGCGTTAATCAGACGGAAAGTGTGAACGCCAAAGCCCTCCATCATTCGCAGCGAGCGTGGCACGGCGCGATCCGACATCGCCCACATGATCATGTGCATGGACTCAGGCATCAGGGAGATGAAGTCCCAGAAAGTGTCGTGAGCCGATCCGTTTTGCGGATAACCGCGATCGGCTTCCATCTTTACCGCATGCACAAGATCTGGGAATTTTAGGGCATCCTGAATGAAGAACACCGGAATGTTGTTGCCCACTAAGTCGAAGTTGCCCTGTTGCGTGTAGAACTTCACGGCGAACCCGCGCACGTCGCGGGGCAGATCAACCGATCCGCTGCCGCCGGCGACGGTCGAGAATCGAGCGAAAACCGGCGTACGGACGGAGGGGCTGGAGAGGAAGTCCGCGCTGGTCCAAGCCGCCAGGGAACGATACGGCTGGAAGTACCCGTGGGCTGCCGAACCGCGCGCGTGTACGATACGCTCAGGGATCCGTTCGTGATCGAAGTGAGTGATCTTCTCGCGGAGGATGAAGTCCTCCAGCAAAGTTGGGCCGCGTTCGCCGCCCCGTAGGGAATTCTGGTTGTCGGAGAGCGTCAGGCCCTGATTCGTTGTGAGGTCTGAGCCTTTCGAATCGGCTTGCTGGTGGGTTTCGGCGGCGCCAGCCCTTGGCTTGTGGTTTTTCGATTTCATCACTGCTTGCCTTGCAGTTTACGGGCCGCCTGTCAGCCGCCTGGCATTTGATTTGCCGAACGCACCAGTCGCCAAGTGACGAACTGCCGAGCCGGAAACGTTTGCCTTTGCGTCCAGGCAAGGCTTTCAGCCTAAGAGCCAAGGGTGCGTGGGCCGCGTTGCGATGGTACATTGGGCCAGATGCGAGGCCCGGCGACGCAATCGACGCGGGGTCATTTCTCAGGAGCGCAGATCCCGGGCCGCGCGACTCACGGGACTTAACCACGGGCTGCTTAGGCAGCGTCAGCCATAAAATACGTCGGATCCTCGGTAATATGCCGTTCGCGATCGCGAGCCTCCTGGCATCGGATGCAGCAGTCGGCCCAAGGGATGGCGCGCAGACGCCGTTCGGCAATGGCTTCGTCGCAACGCACACACCCCCCGAACGAACCATCGGTGATCCGCGCCAAAGCGGCGTCGACCTCGCGTAGCGCCCGCCAGTTCATACTGAGCGAGGAAATCGCCAGATCGCGGTCCGCCGCGTGTTGCACGATATCTATGGATTCGGTTACCCGCTCGATGGCGATGTCTTCTCTCGACACGCGAGGTTCCAACTCTCGGCGCCGTGTTAGTAGTGTATTTTTGACAGCTTCAAGTTGCATAAGATTCTTGCGGTGTTTGTTAGCAATTCAGTAGCCATCCTGCCGGGCCGCAACTAAAAGTGTTCTGACGTTGAAGGTGCGGCGAGAAGACGGGCCAGGCCTGTAACCGCTTTGGGAGTAGTTGGAGCCGTAAGCAAGCTTGGGCCAAATTAGGCCAAATTATCGATTTTCAGGAAGAAGTTGTTGTTGGTGTCCATCCGCGCTCTCCGAAGGGACGCAAGTCGGACTATGCCGTCGCGCTTGGCGTGGTCAAACTCTTGGTCGCCCACGACGACGCGCGAGCGGCGAACTTTGGTTTGTGATCTCGTCCATCTGCAGAACTAAGTGGAAGCCTTGCTCGAACAGGCCTCCATCAAGCTGTCCAGCGTGGCGAGCGATCTATGCGGCGAAGGGGGGCACTGATCCGAAAGCCTTGGCGGATCCGGCGGACCGCCGTTTGTTAGCCAGTTGGAAGCTATCAGTCGAAGCCATGCGTGGGCGATTCATCCAGACTCCAGCAACTACTCAAGCCAGCGCGGGACCGTTTCACCGATGCTGGGCAAGCAACCGGCGGAACTCAACGAGGCGCCGTCCAGCAGCAGGGTGGCCACGGCAGCACGGTTGATCGAGGTCCCCAGCCCATTCCCCCAAAAAGGTAGCGGCTACGTCCGGCGGTTGCCACCCGGAGTGGCCCATGCCTCCTCCACGACGGCGCCCTCTACATCGAGTACGGTCAAGCCGTCAATCTCACGGGCGGCCTGGCGCGCTATCCTACACCACTTAACTTAGTGCTTTGCGTCGACTCCGTTGGCTCATGTCATAATATATGGCGAGGTAAACGCCCAAAATGACACCTGAACAAGCCAAATTTCTCCTCGATCACACCTGCCCGGTCGTACTCGCCGAAGCCAAGACCACCAAGCGGGTCATCGCCGCAATGCCCGCCGGCCAGGAAGCGTATAAGCCGTCGGACAAGTGCATGAGCGCCGGCGATCTCGCCTTTCACATTGCCTCGATCGACGTCTGGTTTCTCCGGTCCATCGCCGATGGCGCCTTTGCCCACGGCGGCGGCGGAGAAAAGCCCACCACGCCCGAAGCCATCATTGCCTGGTATGAGGCTAACCTCGGGCCCGCGCTTGACCGCGTCAAGGCAATGAGCCCCGAACAACTCGCGGCCAATATCAATTTCCTTGGAATGATGGATGCCCCAGCCGTAAACTACCTCGGTATGATGGTCCGCCACAGTGTCCACCATCGCGGACAACTGTCGGCGTATCTTCGCCCGATGGGTGGTAAAGTTCCCTCTATCTACGGCCCCACCGCCGACGAACCGATGAAATAGCCTCGGCTGGGCATCGACCGGCCGGACGGCCCGCCAATTGCATCAATGACGAATGTGCCGCCGCGGGTTGGCGATATTGCGCAGCAATCGCATATGAATGCACGACCAGCGATAGGTCCTTATATCTTCAGCAACGGCGAATAGCACCTCTGCTTTCTCTTCAAGCAAGGGGTCTGCCTGAAAGGTGGCCAGGTCCCAGCCCCTGGCCTCCGCCAGACTTTCGTCGATGGCAAGAAAATCGCGCTGGTCGAGCGCGGCCAATAGGCGATCGGCCAGCCATTGCAGCCTTCGATGCGGGTCTTGATTCAGTTCCACTAGCCTGCCATATCGCCCTCGCGCCCCCTCGATTGAGGGATTCCTCACCCCGATCGACAGAATTCAAATCTTCTCCGTAACAGCCGATAAGTTATCGAGAATGATCCATTTGACACGCACCAATCACCGGGCCGTTGTGGTTAATGCCGAACTAATAGAACATGTTGAGATGACGCCGGACACCGTCGTCAGCATGACTACCGGTGAGAAGTTCATCGTACTCGAAACCTCCGAAGCTGTTGTCGAGAAGGTGATCGCCTACCGGCGCTCCCTCCTTGAGTCCAGATAGAAGTGGAGAGAGCAACTATCATGGCGGCCAAAAGCAAATTGGACCTAGGTACGATTGGGGGCATCGTCATCGCTACAGTCGGCATCATCGGGGGGTTGATCCTCGAAGGCGGTGAGATTCGCGACGTTGCGCAACTGACGGCCGCGATCATCGTCATCGGGGGCACCTTCGGAGCCGTGCTGATCAACACGCCATTGCCCATCGTCATAGGCGCTATCAAGCGCACTGCCTCCCTCTTCTTTGAGAAAGCTCAACCCTACGGCGAGGTGCTGGAACAGATGATTGACTATGCCACCAAGGCTCGCAAGGCTGGACTGATGACGCTTGAGCAGGAAGCGGCCGCTCACTCCGATCCTTTCATGCGCAAGGCGCTCGGGCTGGCAGCTGACGGCACAGACCAGCAGGAACTGCGCAAGATGCTTGAGATCGAAATCGACCAGTGCCAGCATCACGCAGAATCGGAAGCCAAAGTCTTTGAATCAGCCGGAGGTTATGCGCCCACGATCGGCATCATCGGCGCGGTCATGGGCCTGATTCAGGTGATGAAGAACCTCTCCAACATTGACATGGTTGGCCACGGCATCGCCGTCAGCTTCGTCGCCACCGTATATGGCGTGGCGCTCTCGAATATCTTTCTGCTGCCGGCCGCCAACAAGATCAAGGCCAGGGCGCAAAGCGAAGCCCAACTCCAGGAGCTAATCCTCGAAGGCACCATCGGCATTGCCGAGGGCCTCAATCCTAAGGTGATCCGCAGCAAGCTGGAAGGGTACATCCCGGAATCGGAAAGGGGCCACGCCAAGCCCAGCGCCCCAGCGGCCGCCGCTCCCAGCGAAGCCAAGGCCGCCTAGAGGAACCGTCCCGCACCCCTTACAATGGCTCGCAAGAAAAGACACGAGGCGCATGAGAACCACGAGCGTTGGCTGGTCTCCTACGCCGACTTCATCACGTTGCTCTTCGCCTTCTTTGTGGTGATGTTTGCCACCTCGCAAACCGACAAAGGCAAAACCGCCCAGCTCGAAGAATCGATGCGCAAGGCCATCGACGACGATCAGGTGGTTTCCCGGATTGCCGGCATCCTCGGCGGCACGCCCGACGAAAAGGGACCCGGCAACGCCCAATGGAAGGGACCGGGCGGAGCCGAGAAAACGGCCGGCGAAGCACCCAAATTTGCCGGACTCGCGCCGGTCAAGCAACTGCTGGACAAACAACTGGAGCAGGAAATCGCCGACGGCAAAATGCAGGTATCGATGAACACGCGCGGCCTGATAGTCAGCTTTCAACAAGCCACTTTTTTCCCGTCCGGCGACGATCAGATCTCAGACGACCACTTCAACATCGTCCTCAAAGTGGCCGAAGTGATCCGTGAACTGCCCAATCCGGTCCGCTTTGAAGGCCACACCGATTCGCTGCCGGTCCGGGGCAACGGCCGCTTCGCCTCTAACTGGGACCTTTCGGCCGCACGTGCTATCGCCATGATGGAGTCGCTGGCTTCCTGTTGCGACCTTGATTCCAGCCGCTTCTCGGTGGCCGGGTACGCCGACAAAGCGCCTATCGCCGACAATTCGGACGACATCGGACGCCAACGAAACCGCCGCGTCGACATCGTCATCCTCAACGGAAATGGCGCCAGCCAGGAGCCCGCCAGACCGTAATCCAGCCTACGTTTCTCCCCTGGCGAACAAAAAGCGAATTTCTAGTTGTATTACAACCCGCAACCAGTTATAGTGAAGTCCATATGATGGACGAGAAAGAACGGGCACGCGCGCTGGCGACAGCGTTAGGCCAAATCGAAAAACAGTTCGGCAAAGGCTCAATCGTGCGGTTGGGCTCCAAAGAAGCGATCATACCGATTTCGGTCATCTCCACTGGCTCAATCTCGGTGGACTACGCGCTCGGCATCGGCGGATTGCCGCGCGGACGCATTTGCGAGATCTTCGGACCGGAATCGTCGGGCAAGACGACGATCGCCCTCCAAGTGATCGCCGAAGCCCAAAAGGCGGGCGGCGTCGCTGCCTTTGTCGACGTCGAACATGCGCTTGACCCGATCTACGCCAAGGCTCTCGGCGTCGATACCGACAATCTCCTGGTCTCGCAGCCCGACTATGCCGAGCAGGCGCTTGAAATCACCAGTTCCCTCATCCAATCCGGCGCGGTCGACGTGCTGGTGCTGGATTCGGTGGCTGCCCTCGTTCCCAAAGCCGAACTCGACGGCGAAATGGGAGATTCGTTCATGGGCGTGCAGGCGCGGTTGATGTCGCAGGCCATGCGCAAACTGACCGGCGCGGTATCTAAATCCAAGACCTGCCTCATCTTCATTAACCAAATCCGGGAGAAGATCGGCGTCATGTTCGGCAGCCCAGAGACGACCACCGGCGGCCGCGCCCTCAAGTTTTACTCCTCCATCCGCCTCGACATCCGGCGCATTGCCGCCATTAAAGACGGCGAAGCGGTGGTGGGCAATCGCACCAAGATCAAGGTCGTCAAAAATAAGCTCGCGCCGCCGTTCCGCGAATCCGAATTCGACATTCTGTACGGGCATGGCGTCTCGCGCGAAGGCGATCTACTTGACCTCGCCGTCGTTCACAACATCATCGAAAAGTCCGGCTCGTGGTTCAGCTACGGGACTGACCGGATTGGCCAGGGCCGCGAAACGGTCCGTCAGTTCCTCAAGGACAACCCCGACGTATTTGCCAAGATCGACAAGGAAGTCCGCAAAACTCTAGGCATGACACCGGGTGCGGCCGCGCCGGCGGATGCTGTGGATACTGCTTCGGGCGACGCTCCCCCGCCGAAGTCCGCTCCGCCCGCCCGGCCCGCTCGTAGTAACTAACTGCGGGCGGCTTACCGCCCAAAGCGTATTGTAAGTAAGGCGTCAGCTTGGTGCCGGTCACGCGCCAGGCTGACGCTTCCCCATCGCGTATAACGAATCTCCGGTACAAACACCAGCGGGCCTTTCCTGAAGGTTAGGCCCATGTTCGCCACCACCCCCTATCGATCGGCGTTCTCCGTTCCGTTTTAATGTCGCTGAACGTGAGCGCCGTGGTTTCCTTGTTCCTCACCACAAAGCGGCTATTCGTTTCCTGCCAGGCCGTGCTAAAAGAAGAAACCGGGGACAAAGGAATTCGCGGTGTTTGAGCCGGTTCGCTTGTAGAGCGGATTCGCGATCACGCTCAACTTACTCGTCAGCGAGAGATCGACTGTGGGTCCCACGGTATATCGGCGTGACTCTTCCGACAAGTAAGGATAAGTGCCCGGCGAGATGCGGCCCAGAGGAACGCCGCCAGTTACGCCAAAGGAAAAGCGCGGGAATAAGACCCTGGGCACCAAGCCAACACGCAACGATCAGGAATAGATACCATAGTCGCATGACCGGATCAAGGCACCTAACCGGCCAATCTATTAAATCCCTGCTCTCTTACTACGGAAGGGAACCTCAGCCGTGACGGAGTTTCACACGCGTGCTCTAATCGCGCTGATCGGCGGTCTCGCTTTCGCGCAGGCGCCGCCGAAATTCGAAGATTATCCCGTCAAGGAGATCTTTGCCGGTAAGCCGGCGCCTCCGCAACTCGTCCGGCCGATCGAACGTTACTACCGCACGGTGATTCGTACTGCGGTCAGAGATGCCAAAGCTCCAGACTTCGCTGGGCAATTCATCGTCGCCCATTGGGGCTGCGGGACAGACTGTGTCCAATACGCCTTCGTAGACGCAAAGACTGGCGTCATCTATCCGCCGCCGATCGTCGGAAAGCGAGGCGTCGAAGACTACTTCTCAGCGGCCTTCCTCAGTTTCAAGGCCAACAGCCGCCTAATAGTCTCAGAAGGCAATTGCGACTTTCTCAACGGCGGTATCTGCGACCGGGACTACTTCGTGTGGGAAAAAGGCCGCTTCCGGCATCTTCGCCACACTCCCCGCTTCGGCCCGCGCTTTCGAGGATTGGAGGATGCCATTCCGCATTAAACACGCCGCTAGTTACTACCGCGACACCGTAACCCGCACGCCCCCCGGCGCCACGGTCACTGGCAGCACCTCAGCCCCTTCCTTCGCAATCGCCGCCTCCACCCGCTCCTTCGCCTCCGGCTCCACCCAAAAAAACACACACCCGCCGCCGCCCGCGCCGCACACCTTCGCGCCCAATGCCCCGGCCCGCCGAGTCACCTTCACCAACCGGTCAATCAGCTCCGTCGTAATCGTCGGAATATTCTTGCGTCGATGTTCCCACTCCGCGCGCACCAGCCGCCCCACTTCCACCCAATCGCTCTTCTCCAGCGCCAGGCGCATCGCATACGAAATCACGGCAATCTCGTCGATATTCTTCTGCACCTTTCTATCGCCGCTGATGTGCGCCTTCATGACTTCCCAGTTATTGATACCTGAGTTGCGCGGCAAACCCGTGTAAGCCAGCACGATCCGCGAATTGAAATCCGTCAAGTCCACCGGCACGCCCACGCGAGTAATTCCAGTGGGCGACATCTTGATGTAACCTACGCCGCCATACATCGCCGGATAGTAATCCTGCGATCCGGTCGGCACGCGGATAATCTGCGCTTCGATATTCTGCACCGTCTCCCGCAGCTTCTCCAGCGGCAGCTTCATCCCGGTCAGCTTGTTCAACGCCGCACCCGCCGTGATCATCAGTGACGAAGATCCAGAAATCCCCGCACCCGCCGGAGCCTCCGAATGCGTCGTCATCTCCAGCCCGCCCTCGGGCCGGAAAAATCGCAGCAACCAGGAATGCAAAGTAAGTTTCACCTTCGGCGCGGCCAACATCGCGTCCAGAGAATCGAAAGTCTCCTCGACTGCCAAATCGCGTGATCGCAGCACAATCTTCGCATCCGCTCGCGGCGTCAACTCGCACATCGTATAGCGCGACACCGCAAAATGCACCGTCGTGGGATTGTCGTGATACAGATACAGCGGCCAAATGTCCAGCGTGCCACCGGCCATGTCGACGCGGCAAGGAGACTTCGAAACGATCTTCATACAGGTTCCCAGGATATCGCCCCGGCCGGGCGGCTACAATAGAAGGTTCCATAAACCATGCCCCCCAGAGTCCGCTTTGCGCCCTCTCCGACCGGGTATCTGCACATCGGCAGCGCTAGAACCTTCATTTTTAATTGGCTCTACGCGCGCCGGAATCATGGCACGATGATCCTGAGAATCGACGACACCGACGTCGACCGTAACACCGACGTCTCGCTCCAATCCATCTACGACGGACTCAATTGGCTCGATCTGGGGTGGGACGAACACTACCGGCAATCTGACCGGCTGGATCTGCATCGTAAACAGGCGCAAGTCATCCTCGACAAAGGGCTCGCCTATCGGGACTTCACGCCCGCCGCCGTCGCCGTCAGCGCAGAAGATGAAACCGAAGGTGACAAACCTCAAGGCCAGTGGCTCTCCAACCCCGGTATGTGCGAGTTGAGCAAGGATGAAAGCGACCGCCGTGCCGCCGCCGGTGAGCTCTTCGTCGTGCGTTACCGCGTGCCACGCGGCGCCAGCCGCACCATTCGCTTTGAAGACGGCGTCTACGGCGCGCAGTCGAAAGAAGCCGACGATATCGAAGACTTCGCCTTGCTCCGCTCCAACGGCATGCCGACGTATCATATGGCGTCTTGCGCCGATGATGCGGACCTCGCCATCACAAACATCATCCGAGGGCAGGATCACCTCACTAACACCTTCAAGCACGTGCTCATTTTCGAAGCGCTCGGAGTGCCCGCGCCCGATTTTGCCCACCTGCCCTTGCTGATTGCGCCCGATGGAGCCAAGCTCAGCAAGCGCAAACACGGCCCTGTCGTCAGCGTCACCACCTATCGCGACGCTGGCTTCCTTGCCCATACCTACGTGAATTTCTTGTGCCTCCTTGGCTGGTCGCCCAAAGACAACCGCGAGCAAATGACCCGTCGGGAATTGATCGACGCGTTCTCGCTCGCCGGAGTCAATCGCTCCAACGCCGTCGTCAATTTCAGCGACGCCGATCCGATCGATCCCAAAGCCGTCTGGCTCAATTCGCAGCACCTGCGCGCGGTCCCGGCCAGCGAACTGGCGCCGCTTGTGCGCAAGGTTCTCGAAGCACACGGTCTCCACGCCAACGAACCCGAATCGGCCTTCCTGCAAACCATCGAAGCCGCGCGCAGCCGCTTTGCCACGCTGAACGATTTCACCGATCGTGGCCGCTGCTATTTCTCGGACGACTATCCGATGGCCCCGGAAGCGCTGGAAAAGCTGAACGCGCCGCAGGCCCGAGAATTATTGCGCGAACTCGCTCCTCGCCTCGAAAAGCTGAGCGAGTTCAACGAGCAGACAGCCGAAAAAGAACTCCGCGATCTCGCCACCGAAAAAGGCGTGAAAGCGGGCCTCCTGATTAATGGATCGCGCGCAGCCCTCACCGGCCAGACAGCGGGGCCTAGCGCCTTCGCTGTCTTCATCGCCGTCGGACGCGACCGCGTGATTGAACGTCTCAAGAAGGTGTAGCCCAACAGCATGTTGATTCTAGGATTGGGCGGCATACACGCAGATGCCGCCGCAGCATTGGTAAAGGGCGGCGCCGTCTTGGCGGCCGTCGAGCAGAAGAAAATCGCCCGGCATAGCCGCCCCGGGCAAACGCCCATGGAAGCGGTGGACTCCTGCCTACATTCGGCGCGTCTGGAACGTAGGCATGTCGACATCGTCGCGGTGGCCCGGCCACTTCCCGCCGGTGCGGAGACTGCGCTCCATCTGGAATTGCGCGCCGCCTTCCCCAATGCGCAGGTGATGCTGCTCGATCACCACATCGCCCATGCCGCGTCCGCCTACTATGCTTCGCCGTTCGACGTAGCGACCGTTCTCACCCTGGACCGTCAAGGGGACCTCCGTTGCGGCGCGCGTTGGCATGGGGCGGGCAACCGCCTGACGCTCGATCGCGAACTCTTCTTTCCCGATTCGCTCGGCGATCTCTACAGCCGCGCGACCACGCTGCTCGGCTTCACGGCTAATGCCGACGAACACAAGGTGCAGTGGCTCTCCACGTCGGGCGACGATCGTTTCGTTGGCCTGTTTGAGGACGCCATGGGTCTTGCCACGGGTTGGCCCCGGCAGAATCCCGCTTACTTCGATTCCCATCGCGTGGCCTCGGGCGGCTTCGGCGGCAGGCTCTATGAAGGGCTCGGCATCGCCGATGGCGCCCCCGTGCCAGCCGCACTCAAACCGCATGTCGCCGCTGGAGTGCAACGCGCGATCGAACACGCGGTGGCTGAAATGGCCGGGAGCGGAGAGAATCTCGCGCTCGCTGGCGGCCTGGCCTTCAACGCTCTGCTCGTTCACGCTCTGGAAACCTCGGGCCGATGGAAGAACGTGTTTGTGCAACCGGTGTCCGGCAACAGCGGCACTGCGGTCGGCGCCGCCCTTCATTGCTGGCACGCCGCGGCGCTTCAAAATGCCCGCGCTCCGCTTCAAACTCTTTGCCTCGGACCGTCCTACTCGCCCGAAGAAACCAAACGCATTCTCGAAAACTGCAAGCTGCGTTTCCGCTATCTGCTGACTGAAGGTGAACTGATCGACAACGCCGTCGCGCAGTTGAACGAACACAAGATCGTCGCCTGGATGCAGGGCCGCATGGAATTTGGCCCGCGCGCCTTAGGCAACCGGTCGATTCTCGCTTCCCCGCTCGACGCCTATTCCACCGAGAATCTCAATACCTTCATCAAACACCGCGAGCCGTTCCGCAAGTTCGCCGCCTCGGTTCCCGCCGAATTAGTGAACGAATATTTCGACGCCGGCCCGAATGCCAGGTTCCTGGCGACCGTCAGTCGCGTCAAACCCGCCCACCGCACCACGTTCGAAACCGCCATCCTCGGACAGGATTTCGTCCGCGTCCATGCCGTCAGCAAGGAAGACAACCCGCTCTATTGGAGCCTTCTCCACGCAGCCGGCAAATCCACAGGCTTGCCAGTACTCTACAACACGTCGTTTAACTTATTCGGCGATCCATTGGTATGTTCGCCGCGGGATGCCGTGAGAAGCTTCTATTCATCGGGGATAGACACGTTGTTCGCGGGTAACTTCATGGTGCAGAAGTAGCTACTACTGGCACCGTACTCCCCTCAGGAGTGAAACCCTATTCGGCGCTCGTACCAGGACACAGGCCGGACAAAGTACCACAGTGGTACTAACTAAAAACAGTTACGCAGTACCTTCAACCTTTCAGGCCCAAGCTCCAGTATTGGGTTATGAAAAACGTAATCGTCACCGCGATCTTCACCCTCTCCTCCACCCTCTTCGCGACCAGCATCCAACACACGGGCGTCGACTCGACGCGCGGCATGTCCGTCGAAATCACAACCGACGGCACTGTCCGCAGTGTTAACGCAGGAGTGGGCGTACTTCGGATCGACGGAACGACCCTGCTCGACGCGCTGTGCGCCAATCTCTTTCAGAGCATCACGATCGGACAGACTTACAACGCCGCCTCAATCGATGCCTCGGCCTATGACCTCGATGGCAGCTCAGCGGCATGGCTGATCCGCGCGTTCCTCCCGGTAGTGAACGCCGCTACCGGCCTCACGAAACAGATTGATGGCGCTGCCCTGCAACTGGCCATCTGGGACACGATTCACGATGGCGGCGACGGCTTCAGCAACGGCCGCATTCGCTCCACTGGCAACACGAACTCAAGCATTCTCGCCCTGGCCAACCAATGGCGGCTCGCGGCGATCGACCAGGACGCAGCCGCTAACGTCTACACCGCCACCGTCGGCTCACGCTCCTTCCAACAGCAGATCTACCTCTCGGCCTGCTCCACCGGCAACGACTGCGGCGGCGAAGTCCCGGAGCCCGGCACCCTGGCGATGATGGCCGTCGGCGCCGCAGCTGTGTGGTTCGGCTCCTGGCGCCGCCGGTCGTAACACAGCGTTGGCGAGTTGAATAGTTTCTCCGATTGCGTTCGTTCTTCTTCTTCTCTCTCCTTACTCTCTTACCCGCCCCGGTTCACGCCGGGGCGATTTTTTCGTTAGGAGCTCAAAGAAAAAGCGGTGCCGACGGTCATGGCCACGCCTTTAGCTCCTACCAGTCGGTTGGCCGGTAGTCCTTCAAAAACTGTCCCCACAAGTGTTGCCCCGTATTCAAGCCGCTAATTATGGGATCGAGAATTCGAGCTGCGCCATCCACGATATCGAGCGGCGGGTGAAAATGCTGCTCGACAATCTTCCGCGCGGCGATTGGCGCCGCATCTTCATCGGTCACCCATCCCGTGTCCACGCTATTCATGTGAATGCCGTCGTTGAAATAATCCGTAGCCGAAGTCCGGGTCATCATGTTTAGCGCGGCCTTGGCCATGTTGGTGTGAGGATGGCGGGTCGTCTTCCGGTGCCCGTAGAACTGACCTTCCATCGCCGAAACATTGACGATATGTTTGTCGCGCTCCGGCGTTCGCAGCATCAGAGGCTTCAGCCGCGCATTGATGATGAACGGCGCGACCGCATTGATCAACTGGACCTCCAGCAATTCCACTGAAGATACCTCCGCCATCAACAGGCGCCAGGAGTTTCGTCCTCGCAAATCGACCTGCTGCAAATCCTGGTCGAGCCGGCCTTCGGGGAAGAGATGCTTTTGCCTGACCAGATCCTCGGGCAGTAGCGGAACTTGCGATAGCTCCGCGGACTGGGTTATCCAACTCGACCGGGGCAGCAGACTGCCGCCTTCGGCCGCCGGTTCGGCGCCACCTCCCAGCAGACGGCGCGCCTCGGCGGGCATCAGATCAAGCGCCCTCTCACCCTCCATCATGTGCGCGTAAAACTCAGGCGGCCGCCGAACGGTCTGGCAGGCGTTGTTGATAATGAAATCGAGCCGGGTATGAGTGTCGATCAGGCGCGCGCAAAGAGCCTCCACGCTAGCGGGACAGCGCATGTCTAAACCAAAAACTTCCAGGCGATGTCCCCATTCGCTGAAGTCCGGTTCGCGCGAGTAGCGCTGGGCGGAGTCGCGCGGAAAACGCGTGGTGACAATTAAATGCGCGCCCGCCCGAAGCAGCTTAAGGCCAGCCTGATAGCCAATTTTTACGCGCCCCCCGGTCAGTAGCGCAACCCGGCCGCGCAGGTCGGCCAACTCGGTTCGCTTATTGAAATTGAATTCTGCGCACGGGGGACACATCTGATCATAAAAATGATGGACCGTCGTGAATTTCCGCTTGCAGACGTAGCAATGCTGCGGGTCGACCTCTCGAGGGCTCTCTCGCTCTTCCCGCCGCTCGAAATTCTCAGGAGCGAATACATTCGGGGTGGTGAACTCGGGTTTCCGGCGCAGCGTGCGAATCCCCGTATCGCCCAGCACTGAATCGACGCGTTCCGCCCGCGCCGCTGTCCGTTCGCGCGCAGCGGCCTGCACCCTGCGCCGGCGCGCAACCGGATCGGGAAGGTACGCCTCTGCGATGGCCCGATGAAGACGCTCTCGTTCATCGGCAGTCACGTCTCTCAGCAGTTCGCGGTTCGAGGCGATCGATTCCAGCAACTCGGTTGCTGAACGCAGTCTGTCCATGAACGTCCGGTCATCGGCCTTCCCCGGCGTCGAAGCGCAATTGTTGTTGGTATCGTGCAAAAGTTATTACCTTGGGTTCGCGGGAAACAAGTCGCCGTGACGAAACCCGTTACATTCATTATCCCTTCAACTCAATGATCGAAGGATCACCCGCGCCGCCACTCGGGTCTTTGAACTGGCATTGCAGGCTAGGCGAAGCGAGTCAACGAATCGCCGGAGCCAAACATACGAAGTTTGTCGTGGCTCAGCAATACCGCACTTGTCCGAAGCCAAAACATCCCGGGTAGCGGCATCGTAGTCAACATGAGGCAGGACCGTGACACTCACCTTTCGGCTGATTAACAAACAGGACCATACTCAGGCGGAGGCGGCCTGGAGTCGATGCTTGCGTTCCGGGAGCGCCCGGATCAGGTGAAGGAACTTCTGGTGGCGGCGAAGGCGCGATTGCAAACGGCGGAGGCGCTTTCCTCGATCCAAAGGGCGGTGGGGCTCGAGGACATCGACTCCTTGCCCCTCCGGCAGCGGAAAGCCCCGTTTGCGGATCCAACCGAACGTGAGTTCTTTCGCCTCGGACTGAGACAACGCCGGATTGAATCGCTCTGCCCGCCTCCAGACCTACCTGGTAAGGAGGTGCTCTCTCGACTTCTCGATCGCCCTGGCAACGAGCCTACGTCGAACGCGCGTCGTCAAGGACTCCTCGGCGCGTGTAGCCAAAGACGCTGGGACGCATCATTGCCATTGACTCAGGTAGGCCGCCTGTTCCGGCGCCAATGTCCCCAATCAGAGACCCGACGCTAGCGATGTGTTTGCTGAACGGGGTAGGCATGCTTTTCCGTCACGCTTTTTTGTTTCTCGGACCGCCGCCCCAGGCAGGTTCTCCTTTCATGCCTGCCGAAGGCCTTAATTAAGCGAACGGCTCCACGCGCTATGAGATAAAAACCGCCGATTTGTTCTTTCGGCTAACCTTTCAATGGGCTACGAGGAACAGCGCTGCGACGGACGTGTTGTTCACCGCGTCTCCTCAACTCGGCTCTCGGCACATCTGATCCCTTCGGCGTTCTGCGCGCGGAACCCATGCCGCCTCCGGTTGTCTAGCTTCTAGCGGAAGTGCCGGTCGCCGACCACCAAGCCCCAGGCAACGTCGGAGGATCGGGCCGTACAGAAAGGGTACCTACGGACACCTCTTCGTCCTGAATCCGGTTTTGGCTACTCACAGCGGGTTCGGCTGCGTTGGCCGTGCAGAAGCCGCTTGCGATCTGTCGCCAAGACCGGCGCATGGCTCAAGGCGAGAGGCTCCCGCTTCTTCCTTGGCCTGGACTTAGGCCAAGCCCGCGATTACTCCGTCATAGCCTTCGTCGAGTGCCGGATCGAACTGACTGGAGCCCGTGGGGCCGTCACTTACATTGACCACACTCGCACCCGGATTATCATTCGCCACTTAGAGCGAATCCCGTTACGAACCGAGTATCCGGACGTAGTCGAACGTATTCGCGCCGTCGCGCAAAGTTATCGAGGCGGAACTTACAAGTCGTAATAGACGCCACCGGAGTCGGCGCCGCCGTGCGCGACATGTTATCGAACGCTCGCCTGGGCGTCCCGATGACAGCCGTCACCATCACCGGAGGCCAGCGAGTAACTGTCTCTTTCGGTGACTACCACGTCCCGCGTCAAGACTTACTCGTCAACCTCCGCGTTCTACTCGAAAAACGCATGCTGGAAGTGTCCGTCGCGGGCCCGGCCACCGAAGCGTTACGTACGGAGCTACACCGTTGGGGCTGCAGCTCCGCCCACGATGACCTCGTCTTCGCCGTCGCTCTCACTTCCTGGAAAGCCGGAGGTCAACCCTTAAATCTCCACAGCCCCGGCCCGCTTCCGTTCATCTACCCGGAGTTCCGCCGATGACCGCCCTACTCCCAAGGACTATCTTTCACAAAGAGCGCATGAGCGGCCACCGGCCTCTTAGTCTTGAAATACTTCCGATAAGCAGCGATCCAATTGGTCGAAATCTCCCGCTGCGCCGTGGCCAAATCGATCTTGCCTTCGCACACCAAGGTTCGGAGGCGATCTTCGAGCGCGTCCTTGACGCGAGAGGTCCAAGCGCCCTCAGCGTAGGGCACCGGCCAAAGATTCTGAATCGCCGTGGCCCCTCCCAAGGCGGGGCTAATCAGATAGTCGACCTCGTAAGTTTTCGGTTTGGGGCTCGCGATTCGATACCGTTCAAAGACGTGCGCCGCCAGTTCGGGCGGCACCAGCCTCGCTTCATCCTCGGACGGCACGACGCATACCTGCTGCTTCGAGATGAACCGCACCGCGCCGGGGGTCAGCCGGGCATCCGGCAAGGGACCAGCGGCTTCGGCTTTTCCCGCGCTGAACCAGACCACCATGGCCACCGGTGTCAGCAGCAAAGCGAGCGAACCCATTACCAAGGCCGGCGTGGCCCTGGCCCAAACCCAACGCCACCGGCGCATCGGCTCGGGCTGCGCTTCATCTTCTGCCCTGAGACCCGCGCGAAGCTGGGCAGCCGGGCCGGCGGCTGGGGAAGTCTCTATTTCGGCGATCTCGTGGTGAACCGGCATGTACGCCGTCACCGCCGCTTCCAGCCGATCTCGCCGGCTGCGGCAGTCCCAACACTGGTGAAGGTGCCGGTCGACCTCCGCCGCGCGAGGCTCTCCCAATTCGCCATCCAAGGCCCGGATCAGGTCCTCATCGGGAATGTGCGGCGCCGGACGCATGTGAGCCATTTCCAGTTGTCCTGTTGCTATATTCCCGCCGGCGCCATCTTGTTCAGTGTCTTTTTCATTTCCGTGCGGCACGGGCGAGTTTGCCGAGTGAGCGGCTCAAGCTCTGGGCGACCGAGCCCAGCGAGATTTCCAGGATCTCAGCAATTTCCCGGTAGCGGAGCCCTTCGGCCCGGAGGTACAAGCACTGCCGGTCGAGATCCGGCAACGCGCAGACGGCCACGCGGACGCATCGGTCCTGCTCGTCCTGCACCAGGAGTTGTTCCGGGTTCGCCGCCGGGTCGACAACGGCAAACTCGCCGGGCATCCCTGTGCTCGCTGAATTCTGTCGCAATCGTTTCAAGGCGATGTTGCGAGACACCCGGAAAACCCAACCATGCAGATTGTCGCGTGGCTTCTCCTGCTGCAAGTGGCGGAACAGCGCCAGGAACGCCTCCTGCACAACGTCTTCGCCATCGGACACGGGCAGCCCGAGCGTATGAAGATAGCGGAGCACCGGTGTGCGCAGCTCGCCGAAGAGGCGCAGCACTTCGTCATGCGCTGGGCTTGGCAACGCGTCCAGCCGGGCGCCAATTTGACCAAGCCGTGTCCAGGAAATCTCAGGCATGCGCCACGGTCCCGATTGTATCAATCGAAGTCGAAGCGAGCAAAAAAAGTCTGAACAAAAGCGGATCGCAAGGAATATTTGTATAGTGCGTCAATCGTGGTGTCCGCTTGTCTTCGCGCCGCTGATCGGTGCGCTCGCCCTTTTCGCCCAATCCTCGACTGGTGAAATCAAAGTGCAAGTGAGGGACTCGTCCGGCGCCGCGATAGAGGCGCATGGCTTGCTCGAGAGCTTAACGGCCACTCTGCGCCGCAGCTTCAAGTGTGATCTTCAGGGCGCCTACATGTTGTCCAGTTTGCCGTTTGGGGAATACCGGCTTCGACTCTCGAAGGATGGCTTCGCCACGCATGCCGTCATGCTCGCCGTGTCCTCTTCTGCGCCAGTGATGCACGCGGCTGTCTTGACCATCGGCACGGCCTCCTATGCGGTTTCGGTGGTAAGCGCCACGCCCCTGGCCGGACTGGATCGATCCATGGATGAGATTCCAGCGCCCACGCAAACCGCCACTGACCGCGACATCGAAGCCAGCGGCGCACTCGATCTTTCTTCCTTTCTCAACCGCAGGATGAACAACGTTTTCCTAAACGAAATTCAAGGCAACCCTATGCAGCCGGATCTCAACTATCGGGGCTACACGGCCTCCCCGCTCCTGGGTACGCCGCAAGGAATCTCGATCTACATGGATGGCGTCCGCCTCAACCAGCCCTTTGGCGATGTCGTGAGTTGGGATCTGATCCCACGCATCGCGATCTCCGAAATGGCTCTCATCCCGGGCTCCAATCCTTTGTTCGGGTTGAACACCCTGGGGGGCGCTTTGTCGATCCGCACCAAGGACGGACTGAGTCATCCCGGTTCTACCCTCCAATTCACTGGCGGCGGCTTCGGCCGCAAGATGGCCGGCTTAGAACACGGCGGCTCTGCGGCGAACGGCTTGAACTGGTTCCTGGCGAGCGGTCTTTTTTTTGAGGACGGCTGGCGCGAGTCGTCGCCCTCGAATGTACGCCAGTTCTTCGGCAAACTCGGCTCGCAGCGCGCCCGCACCGCCATCGATCTCACGCTTGCCTATGCCAACAATTCGTTGATCGGGAACGGCCTGCAAGAGCGCCGTTTTCTCGACCATGATTTCAAAAGCGTCTACACCAAACCCGACCTAACGGCGAATCGCGCTCCCTTCCTTGCCCTGAGCCTGCGGCATAACGCGTCGAGCGCGGTGAGCTTCTCCGGCAATGCCTATTTCCGCTATATCCGGACTCGCACGTTGAACGGCGACATCAACGAAGGTTCGCTCGATCAGGCGATCTATCAACCCGGCCCCGCCGAACGCACGGCACTGGCGGCCGCTGGCTACACGGGCTTTCCCAACGCAGGCGCTACCGCCGAAAACACGCCTTTCCCATTCTGGCGATGTATCGGGAACGCGCTGCTTCGCGACGAGCCGGGCGAAAAGTGCAACGGGTTGTTGAATCGGTCCGGCGCTCATCAACGCAACTATGGGCTCTCTGGCCAAGTAAGCTGGTTCACCGCCGCCGGAGCCAACCGCAATCGATTGACCATCGGTGCGGCCTATGACGGCAACAGTGTCGGCTTCACGCAGTCCACTGAGCTCGGCTATCTGAATCCAGATCGTAGCGTGACCGGCGTGGGGGCATTTGGCGACGGCGTTACCGGGGGCGTTGTCGACGGCGAGCCGTTCGATACGCGCGTCGATCTCTCTGGGCGGATTCACAGCGGAAGCTTCTACGCCACCGATACCGTCACCATGGGCGACAAGCTCAACTTGACGCTGTCGGGCCGCTTCAACCGGACTAGCATCGACAATCGCGATCGCCTCCGCCCGCAAGCGGGCACGGGTTCGCTGACCGGCAAACACACCTTCGAACGTTTCAATCCGGCAGTAGGAGCCACTTATCGCGCCACCGGGCGCCTGAATTTGTACGCGGGCTACACGGAAGGGAATCGCGCTCCCACGTCCATCGAACTGGGTTGCGCCGATCCAAACGCGCCCTGCAAGTTACCCAATGCTCTCGCCGGTGATCCGCCGCTGCAGCAGGTGCGCACTCGCACCCTGGAGGCCGGCTTGCGAGGGACCACGGAAGGCCGGTTGCGCTGGAGCGCCGGCTGGTTCCAAGCCGTGAACCGAGACGACATCCTGTTTGTCGCCTCCAAGCAGACCGGCTTCGGCTATTTCAAGGGCTTCGAAAAGACACGGCGGCAAGGGATCGAACTCGACGGCAACGTTCGTCTGAGCCGGGTCACGCTAGGCGGCGGCTGTACTTTTCTCGACGCGACCTTCCAGAGCGAAGAGAACGTGAACGGCACAGCCAACAGCCGGAACGAAGACGGCGCCATCGAAATCAAGCCGGGCAGCCGGATGCCACTTACGCCCCGGCGCCTGGTGAAGGCCTATGCAGACCTCCAACTAACTTCGAAATTAGTGGCCGATCTAGGGGTCGTCGCCATCTCCAGTTCGCTCGCGCGCGGCAACGAGAATAGCGAGCATCAGCCCGATGGCAGGTACTATCTCGGCGAAGGGACTTCGCCCGGTTACGCGGTAGCGAATCTGGGGGCTCGCTACAACCTGAATGCGCGCATTCAGTTATTCATTCAGGTGAGTAACTTATTCGACCGGCGATATTACAGTGGCGCCCAGTTGGGGCCTACCGGATTCACCGCCGCCGGCAACTTCATCGCGCGCCCCTTTGCCCTCCGCAACGGCGAATTTCCGCTGCAAGGCGCAACCTTCTACGCGCCGGGCGCGCCGAGGGGCGGCTGGGCCGGGCTGCGCTTCCGATTCTGACCGTCCCATGCGATAAAATCAATAGCCAAACACACATGGGTAAACCGGCCACACTTCTTGAAGGTCTCTGCGGTCACGCCTTGTCTCTGGGCGCTCAGTCGATTGACGTGGAGTACAAAGACCACCGGGAGTGGGTCTTCGCCGATACAGATGGAGACCGCTTCGCAATCGCGAACTACGCAAGTTCCAGCTCCAGCGCCAAGGAACTACGCGGGAATCTGGTAGCCGCCGCCGCCAAGCCTGTCCGCACCGTTATCGCCGGACAGGTGCGCATTCTCAGAGTCCGGGTGTCTGAGAGTTTCGGTGAAGAGGCCTTTTCCGTAGACATCGAGCTGGCGCCGAAACTGGATCCCGCCGTGGCGCCATCATTCACGGCGAAACAGGGTCAGTATCTCGCGTTTATCTACAATTACACCAACGTACACCGGGAGCCTCCCGCCGAGGCAGACCTGGAGCGTTACTTCCGCGTCTCGTCCGCCTCCATTCACGGAATGATCAAGACGCTGGAGCGCCACGGCCTGATCGAAAAAACACCTGGACGGTCCCGATCGATGCGCGTCCTGGTCCTGCCGGAGCATTTGCCGCGATTGGGCCATTAGTTGGCTGGCGATCTACGCCAACAACCCCAGGCGCTTCGCAGCCAAGCCCTCGGCGCCGGGGAAAATGCGATCGAGTTCCGTCACCCCCAGGTGCCCGGAGATCAGTTCGCCCAGCACCGCGCGGAAATCCGTCGTAACCGCGAGGTCGCGCCCTTCGTAGAGTTGTTCGCGCTCAAGTCCCGGCCACGCGCCGTGCATCCGGCCGCCTTTCAGCGCCGCGCTGCCGCCCGCCACCAACATCACGTTGGCGTGGCCGTGATCGGTTCCGCCATTGCCGTTTTCATGTGCGGTGCGCCCGAATTCGGACATGGTTACGACCGTCACGTCCTCAAAGCGGTCGCCCAAATCGGCACAGAAAGCCGCCAGAGATCCGCCTAGATCCGATAGCAAATTCGGCAGCCGCTGCGCCTCAGCCGTATGCGTATCCCAGCCGCCGATCTCGGCAAAGGCCACTTCCACGCCTACATCCGCTTTGATCAACTGCGCGATCTGCTGTAGGCTTTGACCGAATTTGGAGCTAGGGTAAAATGCGCCGGAGACGGGCGAATACGGCTTGCGAATCGATGGCTTCAATCAGCTTCATCGCCTCGAAGGTATCGCGCCCTGGCGCGGCCAAGTCCACATCGCGCGTGCCTGAATACATCGCTTCGAGAGCGCCCTTCGACTGCTTCTCGTC
Source organism: Acidobacteriota bacterium (assembly GCA_043755595.1). Taxonomy (GTDB): domain Bacteria; phylum Acidobacteriota; class Terriglobia; order Bryobacterales; family Bryobacteraceae; genus VFZP01. The sequence goes on from JAYUSQ010000098.1 coordinate 31,768, forward strand.
CAGCTTGAAGTCGCGAATACTGCCGATGGCGACCGCCGAGTTGGCTCCGCGTATGGTGCGTGGCAAGCGCGAGCCCATCGCTATCGCACGCAGAGGAGTGGACGGCGCGATCGAGGGCGGCAGGGAACGATTGAGCCAACCATCGCGCGTGGACTTGCGGCCCGGCGTGCCCGACTCCATATAATCCTGCGCGTCGAAATGCGAGCGGGTGGCGTCGGGTGAGCCGGCGGCGTGAACGATCGCCAGTTGCTTGCGATCCCACAGCGTCTTCAGCGGCGCAAGCGACGGATGCAGCGCGAAGCGGCCATCGAGATCGAGCGCGCCGCCGGGTTTGCCCGGCGCTGGGATGGCTATCGAGGGACGCATGGAGTAATACCGCTTGTCGCTGAACGGAATGACCGCGTTCAAGCCATCCATCGCGCCGCGTTGGAAAAGCGCTACCAGCACCTTGCGCCGCGCGCTACCGCCCGACCCAGTTTTCGCCGCGCGCGCCAACCAGAGCGGAGCCAGCCCCGCGCCGGCCATAACGAGACCCGAATCCCGCAGGAAAAAACGCCGATTGATCGTCATTCTGTCCCCCTGTTATCTCCGTTGAAATTCCGGTGAGGCGAGCGCGAGTCCGGACTTCGCCGCATTGCCCGCGATCTCCACTTGGGCGCCCTGCACCTGGTTTGCCGCCAGTGCAGTCGCAAAGTTCAGGCGAGCCAGCAACCCCGCCGTGGTGGTCCACTCATCCGCCGTGTCGTAATATCCGGTAGGTTCTTCTTTGCGATACAGCGGTTGGCCCAACGCCTCGACTCGCGCCGCCAGCGCCAGCGCACTGGTGACGTTGGCATTGAGCGCCCGCGTGGCGCTGATCACCAATTCAAACGGCGACTTGAGCTTGGCCCGGTGCGCGCCCTCGGAGAAAAACTCCGGTGAGCCAATCATAGTTTTCAGCACTTCCCGCAAATCGCCCTGGGTCTTCGTGAATGTGGCCGCCATGCGGTCCACCAGGGCTTGCGGAGGCTGATCGGCAACGAACCGCCGCGCCAGCTTCCGGGAAATGAAACGCGCCGTCGATGGATGCCTCGCTAAAATTGCGAGCACCTCGATCCCGTCCGCTTCGCCACGTCCCGCCGCGATCTTGTTCCCGAGCACGGTCTTTTCCGTCTTGTCGTGCAGCCGGCCGGCGAAGATGTAACTGGCGCCGCCGCGCGGATTGAGCAGGGTCCAGCCAGTGAAGCTGCGCGCCACGGCGATCACGTCTTCCTGCGTATACCCACCGTCCACGCCAAGCGTATGCAACTCCATCAACTCTCTGGCATAATTTTCATTCAAGCCGCGCGCCTTTTTCGCTAGCGGCTTGTTGAACCCCACGCCGCCCCTCCGCTTGGCGACCGCCTCCATCGCCTTCGGGTCGACCGATTGCCAGTTGTCGAGGTAGTAAAGCATCGCCGGGTGTTTGGCCGTGGCCACCAGCATGTCGCTGAATTTGCCGAGCACATAGGGACGGATCGCGTCCCGCTCGTAGGCCGCCACCATCAGGCGTTCGGGCCCTTTGTTCAAGTAGACGTTAAAGTGGTTGAACCAAAAATCGACCAGCACTTCTTCCAGTTGCCGGTCCGAGTAGAGGGCGCGGTAGATCTTCGCCTCGACCAGATCGGCGGTTAACATGGCCGCCGGCCTCCCGAGCGCCGCTAGCGCCTCGCGGCGAAGCTCAGGGCTTCCACCGGCCAGCAAGGGCCGCCGCAAACCCAGGGGGAGCGCATTCAGAACTGCGATTCGTTTCTCTTTGTCGAGCGATTCGAGGAAGTCGAGCTGCTCTTCGGGCTTGCCCTGCCGTAGTTGGCGAATCTCGTCAAGCGTGAGGAGATCGCGCAGGGTCTTCGCCGGCGGCGCAGCCGCCGAGCCCTTCTTCGCCTTGGGTGCGGCGGCCTTAAGCGGATATTGCTCGGCCACCTCCGCGAGGGTGAGCGAGAGAGTGGCGAGCGGCTTCAGTCGATCGACGAGCAGAGGATTCGCCGGAATTCGTTCGGGGTGGAGTTGCCCGTCGATCCATTTGTCGAGTCCGATTTTCTGAACGTGCTCGACGTCGCCCGGGCGAGCACCGAAGGCCAGACGGTTCAGAGTATGTTCCGGCTTACGATCTTTGGCAAGCTTGCGGGTGAAAGCATTGTCAGACCCGGCCCCTGTCAGCAGCAGGGCAGGCGCCGCGAGCAGCCAGAGACGACTGAACGCCAAAGAGTTCTTCATCAGATGAGTATGTCCTCACCTGTCCAGAACACCAGGGCCGGAAGGAAGTTTCGGCCCTTTACGCTCCAGGCGGGACTGCCGGACGCTGGAGCCGTGCCGGCAATTCCTCGCCGACCGGACAATCGGCTCGTAAGTCAGTCGGGGCTAACTAATGCCGCAGGTTGCCGTCTCAGAGTCTCTGAGAGTGAATCCTTCGCACATGAGTTGGAGTTGGGAGTAGCCTTGCCACATCAACTGACGATCCGGCGGTGGATCGTTGGCGCGTCCCAGGTATACAAAGCTGAACCCGCTGTTAGCGCACCTCCAGATGGGCTTGACGGCTGGGCCTGCCCGGACGAGCCTTTTTCTTGCTGAGCTTGGGCCGGGCGCTTTGGCGTGGCGCCGGGACCTGCACTTTCGTCTACCGGGGAGCCTGCCGGACCGCCTCGAACAGTTAGTGAGCTGCTCCAGGATGCGCGGTTGTGGTTGGCGCGGACGATCAGATCCACTCGCCGGTGACGGCGTTGTTCCTTTTTTGCGCGGCTAGATCCATCATTCTCGCTGTTTGATTTTTACCATCCGAGTTTCTACTTAACTGCCCAGCGCCCCGGATCTTCTGTAGTAACCTTCGAACGGTGTTCGCTTTCTTTCGAAGCCTGATAGCGATGTCGGAAGCTTCAACGGGGCATCTTCCCGCAGCAGCGCGATGATGTCGCCGCGCTCCTCGGACACCGTTGCGTCGTCGCCCCCGCCCACTTTGCGCCATCCAAACGGCGCTTCTTGACATAGTTGGAGTCCGTAGACTTTCTCCTCCATGTCGCGCGAGGTTAGTTCAATACATGGAAAAGTAACTCCTTGAGTCAGGGTAAAAAACAGGAAGTCAACCGGCGGGGTAATCCTAACCCCGCCGGATTCGAAACAAACCTTGGCTTAATGAGCGGGCGGAGGCATCAACACAGTGTCGATCGCGTGAATAACGCCGTTAGACGTCTTGATGTCGGCCGTGATGACAGTTGCGTCGTTGATCTTGACCCCGTTGTGGGCATCGATCTTCACCACAGCTCCGGCCACCGTGTTGGCCTCATGCAACTTCACCACATCCTTGGCATAAACTGCGCCGGACACCACGTGATACGTGAGAATACGGGCCAGTTTTGCCTTGTTCTCGGGCTTCAAAAGCCCTTCGACCGTGCCCGCCGGCAACTTCGCGAACGCTTCGTCGGTCGGAGCGAAAACGGTGAACGGGCCGGGACCTTTAAGCGTGTCCACCAGACCCGCTGCGCCCAGCGCGGCGGCGAGGGTCTTAAAAGAACCGGCGGCGACCGCCGTATCGACGATGTCCGCTTTCTTCATCTGAGCGGTCATCATAGGCGAAACGGCCAGGATCGCGCCAAGAGCTCCGAGCGCGCACACTCCGGGCAAATGCAGTTTGCTTGTAAACATGGAAAAACAACTCCTTGAGTTAGTGAGGGAATTCGGTGCGACTGGTAGTCTCTGCCAGCGCTGGTAGTTGAGATGCCGCGCAGACTGAAAACGGCTGCAAAAAAAAGAGACAGCCTTACAATGGCATCATGACGACTGCGTCCAAGCTCTTGGCGTCTGCCGCCGCCGGGTTGTTTGCCAATGCGATAGCGGCGGACTACCGGCCTCCCGCCGAGACACGGCCCGCAGTGGTCCGGCCCGGAGCGCCCAGCATCCTCCCTGGCGGGCGCGTGATTGCGCCCATCGGCAAACATTACAAGACCGGTCCCGGATCGTTTGGCCTCGCCATCAATCCCAAGGGCTCAACCATCGTCACCGCCGATGGCGGGCCCAATCGCTATTCCCTCACCGTGGTCTCGCGCGCCAAAGAGGGCTGGCACACCGAGCATCTGATCGCCCCCAGGGATAAAGACGATGAAGACGCCGATAGCGACCGCGATTGGCGCAGCGTCTTCATGGGGCTCGCTTTTGCCGGCGACAACGATCTCTACGCGTCCGAAGGCGAATCGGGGAAAGTTCGCCTGGTCGACGCCCGCAGCGGCAACCGCAAGCATATCTACGATCTCAATCGAGGCGAATTCCGCGACAGCTACACGGGGGACCTGGCCTACGACAGCGCCGCCAAGCGTCTCTACGTGCTGGACCAAGCCAACTTTCGCCTCGCGGTCATCGACACGGCGGCTAAGAAAATTGTTTCAAACATTCGCGTGGGGCGGCTTCCGTTTTCCCTTGCCCTCGCGCCCGGCGGTAAGCGCGTCTACATCGCGCACATAGGAATGTTCGAATACAAGGCCGTGCCGGGAGCCGACGCCAAGAACGTACGCGCCACGGGGTTGCCGTTTCCGGCGTTCGGCTTTCCCTCGCCTGAATCGCGCGACGGCGTTCGGCGCGCAACCGGTGCGGGTACGGAAGTAGATGTGCCGGGCTTGGGCGATCCGAATGTCGCCGAAGCGAACTCAGTGGCCGTCGTAGACGTTTCGACGCCCGCCGCGCCCACCGTCGTGAAGTACATCCACACCGGCCTCCCCTTTGGCGGACGGATCGCCGGAGGCAGCAGTCCGTCTGGCATCCACGCCACGCAGGATTACATTTTTGTTTCCAATGGGCACAACGACTCGGTGACAATTATCGACGCCACTACCTTGGACGCGATTGCCGATGTGCCAATGCGTATTGCAGGTCTTGAGCCCTATCGTGGCTTGTTACCGATCGGCCTGCACTATGACCCCGCTTCCAAATGGCTGCTGGTGGCCTGCGCGGGCATCAACGCCGTAGCCGTGATCGATGTGGAAAAACGCGCGCTGATCGGGCTGATTCCCACGGCGTGGTTCCCGACGCGAGTCACGGTGAGAGACGGCGCGGTATGGGTGAGTTGCGCCAAGGGCTACGGCATTGGCCCGACTGCTTCACGCGGCAGTCCAGTGCCCGGGACCTTCTCCGGCGACCAACGACAGGGGGCGCTGCTCACCTTCCCGCTCCCGGACGCGAGCGAACTGCCACGCCTAACCGCCACCGTTTTCGGCGCCAACGGCCTGGCCCCGCGCCCAACCGCCGCTGCGCCACTGCCGGAAGCCATCGAGCACGTGGTCATTATCTTGAAGGAGAACCGCACCTTCGATGAAGTGTTCGGCGATATCGAGTCCGCCTCGAACGGTCCGGTGGCGGGCCTGCCGCTCCTGGCGCGCTTCGGCCGCTACGGCATGGTGAACAACCGGCGCGGCGAATTCCAAACGCGCTTGGGACTGCGCAATATCAACGTGACGCCGAACCACCATGCGCTGGCGCAGCGCTTCGCTTTCTCCGACAATTTCTATGCGGATTCGGAAGTCAGTGTGGATGGGCACCACTGGATCGTCGGCTCATATCCGAACGCCTGGACGGAATCGTCGTTAATGGCGGCGTACGGCGGGCAGAAGAAATTCCGCTTTCCGACGGCGGCGCCGGGGCGGCTGCTGTTCGCGGAATCCAATTCTTCAGTGCATCCGGAAGAGCAACTGGAGGCCGGAGCGCTCTGGCATCATCTTGACCGGCACGGCGTAAGCTTTCGCAACTTCGGCGAGGGCTACGAACTGGCAGGCGTTGACGAGGGCGCGGGCCTCGAACCCACCGGCGCGCGCTACATCACGAACGTGCCGATGCCCGATCCGCTCTACCGCAACTCATCGCGCGAGTATCCGAATTACAACATGAACATCCCGGATCAGTTCCGCGCCAGCCAATTCATCAAAGAGGTGGAAGCGTTGTATGCGAAGCCCGGCAAACCTCTACCGCGCCTGCTGTTCATTCACCTGCCCAACGATCACATGTCGAAGCCGCGCCCCGAAGATGGCTATCCGTTTTCCGCCAGCTTTGTCGCCGACAACGACTACGCGCTCGGGCGGATCGTTGAATATCTATCGCACTCGCCGTGGTGGCCGAAGATGGCGATCTTTGTCACCGAGGACGATGCGCAAGGCGGCGTGGATCATATCGACGCCCACCGCACCGTGTTTATGGCGCTCAGTCCGTACGCCAAGCGCAACTACGTGTCGCACGTGAACTCCAGTTTTCCCGGGCTGCTGAAAACCCTGTTCCGCCTGCTGCGCCTTCCGCCGCTGAATCTGTTCGATGCGACGGCGGCAGATTTAGCCGACTGCTTTCAGGCGACTGCCGATCTTACGCCTTACAAGGTGCTCCCCGTGCCGTCTGACGTCTTCGAGCCGGAGAAAGCGAAAGGACCGCTTGATCCGCAACCTGGGCCGAGGATGGATGACCCCCGCGTCTTGCGCGAGCAACTCCGGCAGCGGTAAATCTCACATCCAGATTGGGGTGTCGAGAATATTTCTTGCGGGCATCCCAGGGTCTTTTGAGGGTTTGGGGTTGATATTCGGGAAGGGTTTAGGACGGAGTCTAGCCAACGGACCTAGGCCCGGATATACTCGATGGCGATGGGGACATCTTGGATCCGTGTAACGGGTCCATCTTACGGAAGCCCAGGTCGGTTGATTCCACCTGAAAGGATTCCGTTCCGTCATGATGTTTTCTCAACTCAGAAACAATTTCCGATCCCTGGCACTCCTCGTTTTTGCGATAGGGCTGGGGCCAGACGCCGCCGGAGCCGCCACCATCTCCAACGGGGGCTTCGAAACGGGCGATCTGACCGGCTGGACGCTCACCAACGCATCGGCGTTCGACACAGTCTGCGCGGCGGGCAGCACACTCGGCTCGTCGACATGTATCGCCAACAGCGGCACTTTCGCGATGGGGTTTGGGCAATTCGGCGCCTTGGCCACCCTCTCCCAAACCATCGCCACAACGCCGGGTAGCACCTACGCGATCTCGTTTTATTTGGCCAACGACAATCCGGGCGGCGATCCCGATGAATCCTTTGCGATGCAATGGAACGGCTCCACCGTCTTCACGCTGCCGAGCCCGCAAGCGTCGTTCCCCTATTCGCAGAGGTTGATCGTGAATCTCACGGCAACTGCGGCTTCAACCGTATTGGCGTTCTCCGCCCAGCACGACCCGGCACAATGGTTCCTGGACGATGTGACGATCGCCGACGCCCCGGTGCCTGAGCCGACATCCATCTTGCTGGTTGGGTTTGGGCTGGCCGCGATCATCGGCGCTGCCAGAAGATCTACCCGGCCTGCGGTCGACTAAGCGCCTATTTCTTTACCGCCAGCACATTCGATTCGGGATCCAACAACACCTTCGCCGGAGGAGCGGTTAGCTTCACGTTCAAGACAGCCGCCTCTTCGCCGGTAGTTACCCAATACCTCTGACCCTTCCCGCGCGCCGGCTGCACTTCCACGGGAACCTGGAAGGTCGCGGTAGGGTCGACGCCCGATTGCCTGACCGTAACCGTGAGTTGCACGTTGGGAGCGCGGCCCTTGACAGACGTCGTCATCGCGAAAGCCGGGATACCCGTGTTGTCCACCCAGTGATCGAAAAATCCGTCCAGATTCCGGTCGGGCGCCTTCGCAGGTAGGCTCTTCGCCGCGTACTGCTGAAACTCGCGCAGGGTCAGCGTCTCATATCGCTTCTCCCGGCAGATGTCGCCCAGCATCTTTAGAAATGCCGCATCTCCCATGCGCTTGCGGAGCATGTGAAGAATCCAAGAGCCTTTGCCGTAAACCACGTCGCGCCATGCGCCGGGCACCAGCGAATTCTGTAGCCGTACGCCCAGGCGGATCGGTCCAGCCGCATCCATCCGAATGCCGTCTTCTTCGTGCAGCAGACGGTCGCGGTATTGATCGAGAATCTCCATCATTACCTTTGAGCCTTTGTGTTTTTCGACGTAGAGCAGAGCCGAGTAATTGGCGAGCGACTCCAGCAGCCAATCGTCCTGCATGCCGTTAGTGGTCACGACATTGCCCCACCACTGATGAGCGGTTTCGTGTGAGTGCAGGATCTCGTCGAAGAAAACCTGCAGCCGTTCGTCGCGCACACCCGCGGGCCGCTCCCCGCGCTCCAGATACGACATCGTCGAAAGATAGACGAGTCCGGGAAAGCCCTGGCCGAAGGCGCCTGGAATCGGAGCCACCATCATCTGGGATAACGCCGGTGGCCCCAGAAAGCTGGCCAGGAACTCAAACGCGTTGGCGATTTCGGCGGCCATGGTCTGCAGGCGCGTCGTGGGATCGGGCAAGGCTGCGGGGAGCGGCGGAATGCCGTTGTTGCGCCCCGTCGCCGCTCCTGGACCCATGGGCCGTCCGAAAGGAGGAGAAGGAGGCATCGGATTGGGCAGCGCGACAGCTGAGCCAATGCCAGGGCCGCGCAAAGCGAATTCAACCTGCTTGTTGGCGAAAAGTTCGACGCTGAGCGGTCCGCGCGTCGCCTTCGCCGATTCGTACTTGCCCAGGTTGAAGCCGGCTGTGCGGATCGGAGAGGGCGTGACCCGGCGTGTTACACGTTGGGGGCCTTCCTGTTTGTCTTCCTTCAAATCGCCCGCAAAGACGATTTGTAAGTGTGCGGGATAAGTAAACCGTATGTCGAACTGCGCAAATCCCACGCCTGGAACCTGCGGATACCAATTGGCGCGCGAGCTTACAAAGTAGACATCGCGGCCGGCCGGACGCACCACGTCGCCTTCATGCTCGAACACAGCTTCATAGGTGCGGCCGGCCTCCAGCGGACGCGCGGGTGTCGCCAGGAACAGGAGTGTCTCGCTGCGGCGCAGCAGGTTGGCCCGCAAAGAGTCTCGGGTGAATAGCTCGGCCGGTTCCCCATCGATGGCGACGCTCTTCACGGTCATGCCGTCGGTAATGTCGAAGCCTGCCACACTTACGGTTCCGCTCCGTACGCGCAGAGTGGCTCGCGTCACTACTTTGAGCCGGAGATTGGCGTCCAGCGCCGCTTCGATCCGATAATTGCTCAGCTCAATCTGAGAGCTTTCCACTCGACGCGCACCCGTGCGAAACGGAAGCGCGGCAAAGCTGGCCCAAGTGTCGTAGTACGGTTTCTCATCTTTGTACTTGAGTTGCCCCACATGGATTTGCGCCTGATTGTCGGGATCGTATGAAACATCCAGGTTGCCTAACTGCCGGCCTTGCAGAGCGGCGTAGAAAACTCCCCGGCCCGCCGGTAGGTCGGCGGCCAGATGCTGAATCAGCCGGATGGAGAAACTGCCGGAAAGATTTCCAAGAATGGGGTTCCACTCCTGCGCCAACAGCACGCCGCGATCGGGCGCCCGTGCGCTCGACCGGCGTGCGATTTCAGCCGACAGCGCCTCTGCCGTGTCGTCGGTGAACAGGAAGAGGCCGCTCTTGAAATGTTCATCCAGGGTCGGTGAGCCCGTAAAAGCGCTCAGCGACAGGCGCTCGCCCTTTGACGGAGGCATCACCAACACTTCGGCATCGCCGGTTTCTGAGTCAGCTGTAAAAATCGCCGAGATCCGCCGCCCGCCCACTGGCTTGCCAAAAATCAGAAACCCGTCGTTCAGGTAGAGTTTGATGTCTCCACCGCGTTCCAGCACGATGTCGCGCACGCGGTAACATTCGTTGGGATCGAGTTCGCCGCGTTTGATCTCGGCCGCGATCTCTGCAGGCCTGCGCGGGGTTGGCTCAGCATTTACCGCCTGAGCCGCGGCCACACCAAACAACAGCGCAAGCTGGAACCTCACGCTTTCAGCATAACCCTTGCAATGCCGCCAATTTGAATTATCATGAATTACTGAGAGAAACCTTGCCGGAGTCGCGTATCGGAGTGTTTGGTTGGGGCACGGTAGCGCCTAAGTCGCCCGATATCGATGCTTTCGCCCGGAACCTGGCCGAGTCCGGCTCATGGCTCGCCCCCTTCGATGGCTTTGGGCCAAACAACTTTCTGGCGGGCACGCCCGAATTTCAATTCAGCCGTTACAAAAGCTGGATTGACGAGCGGTTTCCCCCGCGCCACTATCAGACTCTCGTTGAGAAGATGGATCTGCCTACGCAATATGCCTTGGGCGCATTTATCCAGGCGCTTGGCCAGAACCCCGGCCTTGAGCAGGAGTTGCGGGCCCTGGGCACGGCCGCGCATGTGTACGTGGGAACGGGCATCGGCAACGTCGACACGCTGTATCACGCCAGCCTGGAACTCCATCGGGCGCAGCGTCAATGGGACCGTTTCTGGTCTCAGCCGGAAAACAACTCGGCCCTTCGGTCTGCGGGCGAAACCTGTCCGGCGGGTGACGAGGATTCCGAAGCGGCGTGGCGTCATCAATGGATGGAGCGATCGCCTGAGTTGGGCGCCTACCTGGCCGAACTGGCGGCGATCGAGGATGTCACCATCGACGGCCCGAACGTCGACGGAGCCAAGCTCAACGCGATTCGCGAAAAAGAGAAGCGCCGGACCAAATTGCGGGAAAAGTGGCGGGCGCCGGAACCGCCGTGGAATGTTTCGGCGAACGTGATTTGGAATCTCCACAACACACCCGCCGCCCAGATTTCGATCCTGGGGCATATTCATGGGCTGACGTTCGCCCCGGTGGCTGCCTGCTCCACTTTCGGCGTGGCCCTGAAGTTGGCGATGGACGCTATCCGGCGCGGAGAAGCCAAAGTTGTGGTGGTGGGAGCGACCGATCCTCCGCCTCATCCGCTGATTGTCGGCGCGTTCTATACCGGGCGCGTGCTCTCGGCGGGGAACCGTGTCTCGCTGCCGTTGTCCCGCTTTCGCGGCACGCATGTGGCGGGAGGGGCCGTGGTCTGGATTGTCGGCGACCTTGACTATCTTCGCTCGAAGGGCTTCCAGGCGCTCGGCATGGAGCCAGTAGCCGTCGGCGTCAGTTCGGACGCGCACCACATCATCACGCCTTCGGCCGATGGGCCGCCGCTGGCGATCCGGCAAGCTCTGACCGGGGCCCACGCCAGTCCGGAAGACGTCGGTACCTGGGATACGCACACCACTTCGACGCCGGGCGATTTCGCCGAAATGTCGACCATGCGTTCGATCCTTCCCGAAAGCATTCTGGTGACGGCGCGCAAGGGAACGTTTGGCCATGGGATGAGCGCCGGGGGAGGTTGGGAACTTACCGCGCAATATCTGGGCTTCCAGCGCGGCGCGCTGTTCCCGACGCCTTTGTCGAAGGAAGAATTCAGTAGCGCCATTTCCGCGATTCACTCGAATGTCGTGTTCGACGCGGCCTGTGCCGCGCCGGAAGGCTTGGCGGGGAAGTTATCGATGGGCATCGGCGGTATCAACGCCTGCGTGATTTCGCGGCCGCTGAAAGTTTGAACCGCCCGGTTAGCGCCAGGCATCAGCTAACCTGACTGCGATGCAACCCGGCATTCTCTTCCAAATCGTCAACCTGCTGGTGCTGCCGGGCTGCGCACTGCTTTTGTTTGCGCCTGGCTGGCGCTGGACACAGGCGATCGCCTCGGTGATTCTGCCGCTGGTGCTGGCGTGTGTCTACGTGGTGACTCTCACGTCGGCGTTGGCGGGCGGCGCGGGCGGCGGCTTCGGTTCATTGGCTGGAGTCGCGGAGCTTTTTCGCAACCCAATGGCCCTACTGGCAGGATGGATTCACTATCTCGCCTTCGATTTGTTTATCGGTTCCTGGCAGGTGCGCGATGCACGCCGGCGCGGACTCTCCCGCTGGCTGGTCTCGCCTTGCCTCATACTCACGTTCCTTTTCGGGCCGGCCGGTTTGCTGCTGTATTTTGGCCTGCGGCGCAGCGCTTCGGAGCTATAACAGATGCGTTGGCTGGAGCGGGTCATGTGGGCGCAACTGGTGCTGGTGGCGGTGGCGCTGGCGGGAATGGTTTTCGATTCGCGTGAGTTATTGGGCGTGAGTGTCTGGCTTAAGCCGTTTAAGTTTGAGCTATCGATCTTCATTTTCCTCCTCACCCTCGGCTGGATGATTCGTTTCTACCCGCCAGGATTCCGGCCGGTTGAGCACGTGGCCCGCTTCGCTGCAATCGCCATGGCGGTTGAGATTTTTTTTACCGATGTGCAGGCCGCCCGAGGAGTAACCTCGCACTTCAATCATTCGACTTGGTTCGATGCCCGCTTGTTCAATCTCATGGGCGTGTTCATCCTGCTCAATACCTACGCGGCCGGTAAAATCACATGGCTCTACTGGACCGCGCCCCCATCACCGTTGCCGGCGGGCCTGCTATGGGGAATTCGCTGGGGCCTTGTGTTGTTGCTGGCCGGAAGCCTTGAAGCATTGCCGATGTTGATGCGCATGGCGCACACCGTGGGGGCGGCCGATGGAGGAGCAGGCATGCCACTTACCAATTGGAGCGTGGGACACGGAGACTTGCGCGCGCCCCACGCACTCGGGCTGCATGGGATGCAAGCGTTGCCGTTGGCGGGATGGATCGTCGATCGTCTGCGATTGGCGCCCGCGTCCCTGATCGTGAGCGCGGCGGCGCTAGGTTACACCTGCTTGTTTCTGCTGCTCCTGAGGCAGGCGCTTCATGGCCGGCCTTTGCTAGGCTAGGCGATTGCTTTCACTCCTGGCCGCCTGGCTTCTGTTGCTGCCGGCCTGCGTCGTTACCGGTGCAGCGGTGGCGGCCATGGCCGGCTGGCCCTCGTGGATGACTCGCGGGTGCGACCGCTTCTTCACCGCCGCTTTCCTGGGTCTCCTCACCTGCTGCAGTCTCGCCCTGACTGCCGCGCTTTTCACTCCGTTGTACCCGTGGCTCCTCGCTGCACCATACATCTTTCTGGCGGTCAAACAAGTCCGCCTGGAAGTACGTACCTGTCTGCCCGAGCCCCGCACCATCGCCACCCTTGCCCTCTTCGCCGTAATTCTTGCAGGCCTGGAATCGATCGCCGATCCGCTCTACGATGCGGCGCTCTATCACAACCAATTGATTAGCTGGATGTCGACCTATGGTCTCGCCCCAGGCTTGGGGCTCCTTCACTACCGGCTTGGTTTTTCCAGTTCATGGCTCGCTCTCACGGCGGTGTTCGATCACGGCGTGTTTATCCATCGCATGGGCCGCACCGTGACTGGTTTTGCCATGCTGCTCCTGGCCGTTCAGACCGCGTGGGCCTTCCTCCGTTGTTTCCGTTTTGCCGATACCCGCTCCAGCGGCGAGAGGGCGCGCGATTGGTTCCTGGTTGGAGCGATGCCGGTGTTGCTCGCCATCTCAACTCGCGAGGCTCTGGGCGCGTCGCCTTCGCCAAACTTCGCAGCCGCGGCTGCGATCGTCATGGCCGCTTGGCTCGTTTTGGATGGGCCCGCCACACTGGCGTTTCTTGTTGCCTGCGGGGCCACCGCAGTCAAACTGAGCGCCGCTCCGGCCGCTCTCGTGCTAGTCCCCCGCGCGCGCCCCGCCGTCTGGTTACTCGCAATCGCCTTGGGTGGGCCGATCTTCTGGGCGAACTATCGGACCACCGGTTGCCCCGCCTATCCAGCCTCATTTTGCTTCGATGTGCCCCATTCGGTGGGAGCCCCTGCCGCGAAACACGTTGCCTTGGAGACACTCAACTTCGCCCGCAATCTGGACAACTACCAGGCGCCGTACGCCAACGCCGGCTGGATCGTGTACTGGGCCGCACAGTGGGACAATCAGGTTGTCTTCCTCCCTGCCGCTCTCGGCCTGCTCGTGATCCTGTTGACGCGCACCTGGAATCGGGCCGTTGCGCTCGCGCTGGCGGCGATGTTGTATTGCCTGCTCACCGCGCCCGGTCCACGCTTCGCCTTCGGAGCGGCGGCGGTCCTGACTGGCGTTGCGGCTGTCGCGGTCCATCGATATCCTCTGTTCCGGGCGGTGGTTCTTGGTTGCTCGGCTTTGCTCGTGGGCAATTGCCTCGTAATCATTTGGCTGAGGGCGCCGCAGACCGACCCTTCGACTTTCTGGTTGCTGCCGACCCCCGCCTACCTGCACGGCGAACAAGGAAGGCTGCTCAATCACCACGGCCTGACGATCCATGTCCCGCCGCTCGGTGATCGTTGCGGCGCTCTGCCTGTGCCATGCACCCCATATCCTCCCGGCGACGCCACCCACCTCTGCGACTCCGCCCGTGGACTGAGCGGCGGGTTTTGCCGTGTTACTCTTCCGCGATAATAAAACGTGCTCGTCACCCTTACGAACACCGCCGCGCCCGCCACCGATCTGGGGTTTCTTCTTCATAAGAATCCCGCTAACATGCATTCGTCCGAGCTGTCTTTCGGCCAAGCCTATGTCTTCTACCCGGAGGCATCGGAAGCCGTCTGCACTGCCTGTCTCTTGGTGGAGTTGGACCCGGTTGAATTGGTGCGCGGTGCGCAACACCTCGAAGACTATGTGAATGACCGGCCGTTTGTCTCATCGTCGTATCTCACCGTCGCGATGCGAAGCGTGTTCGGCACCGCGTTGGCGGGCAACTGCCAGAAGCGGCCGGAACTGGTTGCCGCGAAATTGCCTCTGTCGATCACCGTCGAAGTGATCCGGGCGCGCGGCGGTGCGGACGTTCTGCGAAGGCTCTTTGAGCCGCTGGGATATAACGTCGCAGCCTGGCCGATTGAACTGGACCCGAAGCTTCCCGAGTGGGGCGACAGCCGGTATTTCCGCCTCACGCTTGAGGGCGTCCTCACCGTACACGACGCGCTCTCGCACCTGTACGTCCTGCTGCCGGTGCTGGACGACGACAAACACTATTACGTGGGCGACGCCGAAGTGGAAAAGTTATTACGGCACGGCGAAGGCTGGCTGGGCGCGCACCCCGAACGGCAGTTGATCGTCAGCCGCTATCTGAAGCGCCGGTCGTCGCTGATCGACGAAGCGTTCGCGCGCCTTGTCGACGAAGAACGCGGAGCCGTGGAAGAGTCCGAATCGAAATCGCAACTCGCGGCCCAGGTGGAAAAAGACCTCGAGCGGCCGATGACGCTGCACACTGAGCGCCTCAATGTCGTGGCCGCCACGCTAAAAGAATTCAACGCGCGCAGCGTGCTGGACCTGGGCTGCGGCGAAGGCAAACTCCTGCGCCGGCTCCTGGCCGATCGCTCGTTCGAACGTATCGCCGGCATGGACGTCAGCCACCGTTCGCTTGAAATCGCCGCGTCGCGCCTGCGCCTGGAGACGATGCCCGAACGGCAACGGCAGCGGATTCAGATCTTCCAGGGCTCCTTGCTGTACCGCGACAAACGCCTCGCCGGCTTCGATGCCGCGGCGCTCGTGGAAGTTATTGAACATCTCGATCCGCCGCGTCTGGCCGCGCTCGAACGCGTCCTCTTTGAATTCGCCCGGCCTCGCCACATCGTCATCACTACGCCCAATCGCGAGTACAACGCGCTGTTCCCTACCTTGCCGCCCGGGACGTTGCGCCATGGCGACCACCGTTTTGAATGGACGCGCCCGGAGTTTGCCGCGTGGTGCCATCAAGTGGCCGCGCGGTTCGGCTACGCCGTCTCGTTCCAGCCCGTCGGCCCCATCGATGCAAACGCCGGCGCACCATCCCAGATGGCAGCCTTCTCCTTGCCGGTCTAAAGAATCGCTATCGTATATAAACATCATGCTTCGCACAACCCTTGTGCTCCTCCTCTACGCCATGACCGCCTATTCCGCCACCTACGCCACGCTCGCCGAGAATCGGTTGCTACGCGGCTTCCGGACCCGCGCAATCTATCTGAATGATTCCGATCGAGCCATGGGCGCGCGCTTCACCCACGTCAAGACTGGTTTCACGCTCGACTTGCTTGAGATTCAATCCGTACCGCAAGCTTTCCTCTGGGTCACCACGCCGCCCACTTCGAACATGGGTGAACCGCACACGCAGGAGCACTTGTTGTTGAGCAAGGGCCGCATTGGCCGCGATCTCCAATTGCACGAAACCATGTCGCTCATCGGAGCCACGGCCTTTACCAGCCAGTACCGCACCTGCTACCCCTTTAATACGGTTGCCGGCCCCAACACGTTCTTCGCCCACTTTGAGCGCCAACTACATGCCATGTTGACGCCCGACTACTCCGACGAAGAGATCCGCCGCGAGGTGCGTAACTTCGGAGTCACTGACGATGGCGGAGGCAAGCCGCTTCGCCTCGAAGAAAAGGGTTCGATCTACAACGAAATGGTCGGCAGCATGACCCAAGGCAGCCGCCTCGCCTTCTACGAACGGCAGCGGTTGATCTACGGCCCGGAGCACCCGCTCGCCTTCGTTTCCGGGGGCTCTCCCGAAGCGATACGTCAGATGGAGCCCCGCCACATCCGCTCGTTCCATCACGACACGCATCACTTGGCGAACATGGGAGCGATCGTCTCCTTCGCTTCCAACTTGCCTTTTGAAGAAGCGCTGGGCCGGTTCGATCAAGCTCTCTCTCGCGCGCAAGGTAATCGACCGGTCCGCGCGGCCTCGCCAAAATTTCCGCCCGCTCAGCCTGCGCCGCCGGGGACCGCGCGCCTGGTCGACTATCCTCATCGCAACCCGCAACAACCCAGCCAGATCGGCTTCACGTGGCCAGCCGTTTATGGACTCACCTCGACCGACGAAGTATTGTTTCAAACATTTCTATCCAATTTCGCAGGCGGCTCGACGACGAATTTGTACAAACGGTTTATCGATAGCCGGACGCGCAAGCTGGATCTCGGCGCGCGCTCGGTGGGCGGCTACCTGTCGGATGACTTAGGGCTGGCCGCGTCCGTCAGCTTCCCCGACGCCGATCCCGTCAACGCCAATGAAGCGCGCCTCGCCGAAGTGCGAGAGCGGATTCTCGACGAACTCCGCACCATTGCCGGTTGGGCCGCCGATTCGTCTGCGCTCGCCGAATTCAACTCGCGGATGCGGAGCGGCGTGACCGAGTACCGCCGGGCCATGTCGAAGTTCGTCAGTGAGCCGCCGCGCTTCGGCTTCCGTAACTCGAATTCCAGTTGGCCCGATCAGCTCACTTACCTTGACCGGCGCGGGGGATTTCGCCGTTCGTTGACCCTGCGCCCGGAACTCGCCGAGATCGACAAACTGCTTTCCACGCCCGGCAACGTGTGGACGGCAGCGATCGGCCGATGGAAACTCCTCACGGCCATGCCTTACGCGATAGCCGCGCGGCCTTCTCCCGCCCTGGTCACACGCGATGCGCGGGAGCGTGATGAACGCGCCGCCACCGAGGTCGAGCGCCTCAAAAACGTCTACAAAACGGCGGACCCGCAACAAGCGATCCGCGGCTATAAGGGCGACTACGACAAACACACCGCCGCACTCGAACGCATCGACGCGGAAACGGAGATGCCTCCGTTCACCGATTCGCCCCCCATGACGGCTGACGATTCGCTTGACTTCCAGGTCACGCAAACCGCCGGCGTCACAGCGGTGTCCTCGCGTTTTCCCGGCATGACCAGCGCCACCGCCGGCCTGGCTCTCCGCGCGGCGGGCGTGCCGGCCCGGCAGCTTGTCTATCTGGCCGCGCTTCCGGCCTTGCTCACATCCACCGGCGTCATCCGCGATGGCAAAGCGGTCAGCTACGACGAAATGAGCGAGGCCATCAAGAATGAAATACTGAGCCTCGACGCTACCTTCAGTACCAACCCGAAGACGGGCCGCGTGGAGATTGTGTTGCATGGCGCGGGCAATGATCTCGCCGAATCGCGCCGCGCGCTGGAGTGGATGCGCCTCTCGCTTTACCATCCCAACTGGCGGGCCGAAAATCTTCCGCGTCTGCGCGACATCGTAGACCGTCAGCTCAACGCATTGCGCAACACCATGCAGCGCGGCGAAGAGCAATGGGTGCGCGATCCGTCCACGGCTTGGTGGCGCCAGGATCCGCTGCTGCTGACGACGTCGTCTTTCCTCACGCGCGCGCATCACTTTCATCGCTTGCGTTGGCTGCTGAAAGATCCCGCGCCGGCTTGTGTGAGCTTCTTCGATCGGGCCGCCGCCCTTGCAACCGCCACGCCGCGCGCCGAACTAGCGAAGGCCGCGGCGGAATTGGCCGGACGGGCGTCCGAACCTTGCCGCGGTCTCGCGGCCGATGCGGCGAAGGATCTGGAAACGCTGCTTTCCGATATTCCAGACTCTTCGCTCGCCGCCGATTGGAGCTATCTCTGCCGCCAGATGCGTGATGACCTCGCAGCGCCACCGGCTAAAACGATTGAAGAGTTGGATGCGGTTCGAGTCGGCCTGCTTCGGAAAAACGGCGCTCGCCTATTTCTCATCGGCTCGCCGGAGAATGAGCCGAAGCTGGTGGAAGCCGCGGCGCCGCTCCTCGCCGGACTGACCGCAGGCCCCACGCCCGCACCTTCGGCTGCTGCCGCCGCCCACATCCGAAGCCGCTATCTCGCCCGCGAAAAAGACGCCGCAGCTCCACGCTTCGTTGCCCTCGCCGCGCCGAACATGCGTGGAGGCGTGATGATGAACATGGCGCCGCTGATCGACTATGACGATGTCGATCGCGAATCGCTTCTTCGCTACCTCGCTGCTTCCACTTACTCCGGTTCCGGCGCCCACGCGCTCTTCATGAAGACTTGGGCCGCGGGCCTCGCCTACAGCAATGGCCCCAGTGCCATGCTGCCCATGGGCACGTTCCAGTATTACGCCGAACGCACGCCTGAGTTGCCGCAGACTCTGCGCTTCGTGATCGACGAAGTGAAGCGCGCGCCCCGTAATGTCGACCTTGTCGATTACTCTTTGACCCGCACTTTCCAAAGCAACTCCGCGCAAACCTTCGAGATTCGCGGCGAAGCGGTGGCCACCAGCCTGGCTGACGGCGTCACTCCCGAAAAAGTCCGGCGCTTCCGGCAGGCATTGCTCGACCTCCGCAAACAGCCCGGTTTGATGAAGGAAATTTACCAGCGCGTGGATGCCGTCTATGGGTCGGTCTTCCCCGGCTACGCCCCGGCCGCACCACTTCCCGAAGGCGGTAACTACTTCGTCATCGGACCGGAAAAACAACTGTCGTTGTATGAGGACTACCTGAAATCGGCCATGGGCTCGGGCGAGCGGCTCCACCGTCTGTATCCGCGCGATTTCTGGATCGTAGCGGCTCAAGAATAATGAAGACCCTTGAAATCCCGGAGCTTGCGCTGGTGGCGCTCATCGGCGCTTCCGGTTCCGGCAAATCGACCTTTGCCCGCCGGCATTTCCGCGCGACGGAGATCCTGTCGTCGGATTACTTCCGAGGCATGGTGAGCGACGACGAAACCGATCAAAGCTGCACCAACGACGCCTTCGAAGCCCTGTATTACTTGCTCGACAAGCGCCTTTCCCGCGCGCGCTTCACCGTCGTCGACGCCACTCACGTCCGCGTTGAAGATCGCAAGCGCCTGATCGAACGCGCCCGCGCGCATCACTGCTTCGCCGTCGCAATCGTCATCGACGCGCCTGAGAATATTTGTTTGGAACGGAACAGCCAACGCCCGGACCGTGCGTTCGGGCCGCAAGTGGTTCGCCGCCAAATCGCTGAACTCCGGCGCGGCTCACGAGGCTTGAATCGCGAAGGTTTCCGTTACGTCCACTTCGTCGCAGACGGCGAAGAAGTAGAAGTCCGCCGCACGCCGCTATGGACCAATCGCAAGGAACTCACGGGCCCCTTCGATATCTTTGGAGATCTGCACGGTTGCGCTGTCGAACTGCGCGGCTTGCTGGCGCGGCTGGGGTGGGAGCGGCATGATCTTGAACAACCGGAGTCCCCGTGGGGCCCGGAATCCTGGCGCCATCCCGCCGGGCGGCGGGCGATCTTCGTAGGAGATCTTGTCGACCGCGGACCATACGTACTCGACACCTTGCGCATCGTGCGGAACATGATGACGGCGGGCTCGGCGTTTTGCGTGTCGGGCAATCACGACAACAAACTTGCGCGCTGGCTGCAAGGGAAACGCGTGCAGGTGACGCACGGGCTGGAACAGTCGATCGCTGAAATTGAACCGCTCGGGCCGGAAGATCGCACTCGCCTCGGCCGGTTTCTCGACGGGCTGCTCAGTCACTACGTGCTTGATGGCGGACGCCTCGTCGTCGCACATGCCGGCTTGCGCGAAGAGATGCACGGCCGTTCGTCCAATGGCGTGCGAGAGTTCTGCCTCTACGGCGAGACGACGGGAGAGACCGGCGAGTTTGGTTTGCCGGTCCGCTTCAACTGGGCGTCCGAATACCGGGGCCGCGCGATGGTGGTGTACGGACACACGCCCGTGCCCGAAGCCGAATGGCTCAACAACACGGTGAACATCGACACGGGTGCGGTGTACGGCGGCAAGCTCACTGCCCTGCGATATCCCGAACGCGAATTCGTCTCCACGCCCGCCGCGCGCGAATACGCCAAGCCCATCCGCCCGCTCGCCATGCCGGCAACGGATGCGCGGTCCGGTCAACAAGTGCTGGACGACGTGCTGGATCTGGAAGACGTGACCGGCAAGCGCGTCATCGAGACGCGGCTCTACCGCAATGTCATGATCCGCGAAGAAAACTCGATTGCCGCGCTTGAGGTGATGACGCGCTTCGCGACCGATCCGCACTGGCTCATCTACCTGCCGCCCACCATGTCGCCCAGCGAAACATCGTCGCGCGCTGACTATCTGGAGTACCCAACCGAAAGCTTCGACTACTTCCGCAGGAACGGCGTAGAGCGCGTCGTGTGCGAAGAAAAACACATGGGCTCGCGGGCGGTCGTGGTGATTGCGCGCGATGCCGCTGCCGCTCGTGAGCGCTTCGGCGTGCTCGACGGGCGCGCGGGAGTTTGCTACACGCGCACGGGCCGGCCATTTTTTCCGGATCTCGCCGAAGAGGCCGCCTTCGTCGCCCGCGTTCAGGCCGCCCTTTCGGCCGCCGGCTTTTGGGAAGAATTCAATTCCCCCTGGTTCTGCCTCGATTGTGAGTTGATGCCTTGGTCCGCCAAAGCGCAGGCGTTGATCCAAAATCAGTACGCGTCGGTGGGCGCGGCGGGTGTGGCCTCGCTCGAAGCGGCCGTCGCCGCGATCGAACGCAACGCCGCGGCAACGGAATCGCTCGGCCCCAAATATCGCGATCGCCTGGCGCTGTTGCACCGCTACCGTGACGCTTATCGCCGTTACTGTTGGCCCGTCAATTCGCTGGCGGACTATCGCCTCGCGCCCTTTCACCTGCTCGCGTCCGAAGGCGCCGTTCATTCCAACAAAACGAACCGCTGGCACATGGAGACGCTCCACCGTCTTGCAGCGGCCGATCCGGCGTTTATCCTCGCCACACCTTTTCGCGAAGTGGAACTGGCTGACGCAGCGGCGGTGGAAGCTGCCTCACACTGGTGGGAAGAATTGACCGGCGCGGGTGGAGAAGGCATGGTCATGAAGCCGCTCGACTATATTTCGCACGGCCCCAAAGGCTTGGTGCAACCGGCTTTGAAATGCCGGGGGCGCGAATACCTGCGCATCGTCTACGGCCCCGAATACACGGCGGACGATCAATTGCCGCGCCTGCGCAAACGCGGCGTGGGCGGCAAAAGATCGCTCGCCGCGCGTGAGTTTTCTCTCGGTCTTGAAGCCCTCGAACGCTTCGCCGCGCGTGAGCCGTTGCGCCGCGTGCATGAATGTGTGTTCGCGGTTTTGGCCCTCGAGAGTGAACCGGTTGACCCGCGGTTGTAGAGCGTTTTCATGTCGCGGAACTGAGCCGTGAGCGTCAGCGAGCGGTGCTTAACCGTTTTGGGTAGAGGGCTTGCTTGCGCCCGCGACTCGGAAGCTCTCCGGAATCAATAACTCGTTTCCGAGCCGCGACCGCGAGGGAGCGGTTTTGGGCCCTCGGAATGGCCCAGTCCCCATTGAACCCCCAAAACGGGTAAGCACCCGTCAGCGAGCGGTAGTTTACGGTAAGTCTGAAAACGCTCTAGCCTGGATATATGAGAGTTGAGGGCAAGGTCGTTCTGATCACCGGCGCCGCCCGCGGGATCGGGCTGGGGATCGCGCAAGTGTTGGCTCGCGCAGGCGCCAAAGTTGTCCTCGTAGACCGGTTGCCAGAGGTGTCGGATGCTGCCGCATCGCTGGGCTCCCCCGCCCACGCCATCTGCTGCGACATCTCGACGCCCGCAGCGAATCGCGAGATGGTTGCCGAAGCCGTCCGTGTCTTCGGCCGGCTGGATGCGCTGGTCGCCAGTGCGGTCGCCAGTCGCCGCGGCCCCTTTCTCGATGTCACCGAAGAGGATCTGCGGTTCACCTTGTCGGCCAGCTTGTTCGGCGCCTTCTACTCCTGCCAGGCCGCCGCTCGCCAAATGGTCGCGCAAGGTCATGGCGGCAGTCTGCTGATCGTCGGTTCGGTCCACGTTCACCGGCACTATCCGAATTCGTCCTCGTACAACATGGCCAAGGCCGCCCTCAGCAGCATGGCCCGCACCATCGCATCGGAACTCGCGCCGGATCGCATTCGCGTCAATTCAATTTTGCCTGGCTGGACCGCCACCCCCGGCGAATTGGAATTCGCCACCGCCGAACAGTTGCGCCGGGGCGGCGAAACAATTCCCGCTGGCCGCCTGGCCACGCCCGAGGATATCGGCAACGCCGCGCTCTATCTGCTGTCGGACGAAGCGTCCTACGTCACCGGCGCCGAATTGCTGGTGGACGGCGGCTTCACGTTGAGCGCGCGCTCCGCCGTCAGCCGCCTCGATTAGACCATTTTCATTGACAGTGTAGAGTCAGTCGTGGGGCAAGCTTTAGCTTGCGCGGGACTTCAGTCCCGCCAACGCGGGGCTTGAGTCCCGCCCGGCGCGCGACTCAATCGCGCTTCCGCCTCTCTGTTCATCCTGAAAATGCTCTATGAGCGGTTTCAGTTGAGGTGCAGAGGGTCCACTCACTTGTTGCGCCTCGGTGACCACAATTTTTCTCGCTAGACGCAAGTCTGGGACGCCTTTCGGAGCCGCCCGCGTGAGAGTGAGCGGTCCTCTGCAGAGAGTCTGCAACCGCTCTACCTCGCCCCTGGCTTAAGGACTGGAACGCTCAAAGCACCTTCTGATTGGGCAAACCCCTTTCCACGAGGTCGCGCTTAAGGGCCGGACCGCGGGTGCCAGCCGGACCGTGCTCTGCAAATATTCTGGATCCGCGCTAGCTCGATCTACCCCCTTATCGCAATCGGCCATTCACTGAAAGATGGACAGTCTGACTCTGACGGATGAGCAATTGTAACAGTCCCCTTCTGGTCGGGATTTGCTCTCCAGAGTAACACACAGCTCAGGAATACGAAGCGCTCTAAGTCTAAGTAACAGCCCCTCTGACTGGGGCGGGTCTATTCACTCTCTTTCAAACAGAAAGGCGATTTGGTATGGATCACCGATTGTATCGGGTACTCCCTCCAGAATTCCTAACGTCATCATTTTCCTGATCAGTCCAAAGTAACAGTCCCCTTCTGATCGGGGTAGGTCCCTCCAGTAACGAATTTCTGGAGACTAACACCATGCCCGATACAGTAACAGTCCCCTTCTGATCGGGGTAGGTCCCTCCAGTATCCAAGAGATGGTAGACTTCTACCTCGCTCGCTTTGTAACAGTCCCCTTCTGATCGGGGTAGGTCCCTCCAGAAAAAGGTGAAACGACATGAGTTTGAATGTACAAGTAACAGTCCCCTTCTGATCGGGGTAGGTCCCTCCAGGTGTCGGTACAAGTATCCAAATATCCTAAAAGGAACTGAAATGAGTAACAGTCCCCTTCTGATCGGGGTAGGTCCCTCCAGGAGAGTAAGAAGGAGACCGAAATAATGAACAAAGATAAGTAACAGTCCCCTTCTGATCGGGGTAGGTCCCTCCAGAAATTAACAATGGAGCACACATGATCGAGGAGCTTTGTAACAGTCCCCTTCTGATCGGGGTAGGTCCCTCCAGCCTAGAATTAGTATTGGTTCCTCAAATTCCAATAGAACGAGGGTAACAGTCCCCTTCTGATCGGGGTAGGTCCCTCCAGGGTAGACATGTCCGGTATTTTTGGTCCGTTAGACGGTGTAACAGTCCCCTTCTGATCGGGGTAGGTCCCTCCAGAACGGGAATATACCCGTCGGCAAGATCTCGTTTGTCAACCCGTAACAGTCCCCTTCTGATCGGGGTAGGTCCCTCCAGCAAGTTTTTCAATTCACATGTGAACGAGGTAATTACCATCGTAACAGTCCCCTTCTGATCGGGGTAGGTCCCTCCAGAATCACAAGTTTGGAGAGATTCGACTCCCTGATGGGATGTGTAACAGTCCCCTTCTGATCGGGGTAGGTCCCTCCAGAAAAGTTTATAAGAGGAAACGAGCATGTTGCAAAATAGCAAATGTAACAGTCCCCTTCTGATCGGGGTAGGTCCCTCCAGTCAATCATGAAAGAATTAACACCGTATCAAGTTGAGTAACAGTCCCCTTCTGATCGGGGTAGGTCCCTCCAGAGGTTATGAACTATGTACGCTTTTGTACACCAAGGTAGGTAACAGTCCCCTTCTGATCGGGGTAGGTCCCTCCAGGGGGGTGTAGTGTGCTGACTCAGGGTGAAGGAATCGTAACAGTCCCCTTCTGATCGGGGTAGGTCCCTCCAGGTACTCGACACTATGCAATCTGTAGCTAATTTGTATCATTTGGTAACAGTCCCTTCTGATCGGGGTAGGTCCCTCCAGGAAGGAAGCCCCCGCAGCCTAAGCTCTCGGGTTCCTTCTCTTAATGTAACAGTCCCCTTCTGATCGGGGTAGGTCCC
>JAYUSQ010000099.1:0-6647 GCA_043755595.1 Acidobacteriota bacterium
GGCGCCTTCCGCGCCGAGTCCCTTGGTCAATCTGCTGCCTTCGTCAAGTTCGGCAAACTTGTCGTGCCGGCCCAGCAGTGTGAAGACATTGCGCGAGCCACCCCACTCCACGCGCCGCACCAGAAAGCTGGTGACGCCGGCTTTCTTCAGCGCGGGCAAGTATTCGTTCTTCATGATGGCGAGATATTGATCGTCCATCCCACTGCGCACGGTAATGCGAACCACCCGGAATAGCTTTCGCACCGATCCACTGGGAGCGGGGATGCCCAGCTCCGGTATCGTTCTCTCGTACGTGGTCCGCACGCTGTCGACGCACTGGTTGCGGCGAGCCGATAGCCGAGCCAACTCGCCCTCCGCCATCCCCTTGGCCATAGGAGACTTTTCGTCCAGGCTCGCGTAATGGCTGTTGGTGATACCGGTGGTCACCATATACTCATACGGGTTGCCGGCGTTGTTGCGGTAAACATACCGGAAGGTTCCGCCGCCTTTTTTGTACGCCTCCGAGTATTGTTTCTCGATCTCCAGCCACTCCTGAACCCGGTCTGGCTTGACGTTCACACGGGCCACCGACACCAGTATGGGCTGCGGCATGGTCTGAGGGTATAGGGGCGCAGCCAGACTGGCCAGGGCTGCGATCAGCATCATTCTTCGATTGGTCATGAACTCTCTCTCCTTGGGAAATCTCTACTTAAGCCGTCGTAAGGACATCGGCCCACTCGCTGGCCCACCTAGCCAGCGGCACGGGGTCACTAGTTTCGCAAATTGTAACACCGCCGGAGCCATCCAGCATGTGCCACCGGGCCACCATGGTCACGCCCGCCGGGGGCATCGCTACTTCGCTTTGCTTGAACCGCTCGATACCAATGTGGTGGGTGGCCAGCGAACTCCGATAGGTGATTAGGAACAGCATGTTTCGCTCCTCCTCCTTGAGGCCCATCCAGGGGCACGTTTGTGACCGGGCAGACGTTCGCCGGAGAGTGGTTGATGAGATTGGAGTTACCGCGCCAACGGGTGAGCGGCCATCCGAGGGGGCTCACCATTCGGATAGCTTTGGCGGGTCAACGCGGCTATCCGAATGGTGAGCCATGATGGCCGTTTGACAGTCTGGTTGCGGCCCACTCAAAAATTTCGTTGCTGTGCCATGCCACCAAATCCGGCAATTGACGACCCTCGCGCACGGCTCTTAAGAGCGAGTTGCGGCTTCAGCAGATATTGATGGCTCGCCAAAGTGTTTCGCCAATCAGCACGGCTGCCGCCGCCTTTGGCCGGTCTTCTTCGGCGCTGAATTCACGCCCCCGGAGGATCAGCGCGCCAAACAAGCGAAAGAACTCCCGCGAGACTTGTGCCGATCGCAACTGCTCCGGCCGTTGGGGCCAGTTCACAACGCCCGTGCGAAACGCGGCCGCGGATTCGATCGCGTCCGTTTGTTTCGCCCAGTGCGCGAACTTGGCGGGAGATGCGTTTGAGCCCGACCCCTGCGGCGAGGTGTTCATGAAGAGCACGATGCGACCAGCTTCGGCAAACGGCGGCGGCTTCAACAGGATGGTGTTGACCAGCGAGAAGATGGCGGTGTTGGCTCCGATGCCCAACGCCAACACGCTGACGGCGGCGATGGGGAAGCTGGGGCTCTGCCAGAACATCCGTAACGAGTGGCGCAGGTCTTGCAGAAACGATTCCATCAACCCTAATACGTCGCGCGGGGCGTTTCGTTCCTAGGAAAGGCGAAGTGATATGATTTCGCGGCGGAGGCGCCTTCCATGAAACCGTTCCTTCTATTTGTGGTCATGCTGCTTGTGATTCCGATGGCGCTGCTGAATGCCATGGGGCAGCCGGCGTTTCTCGGCTACTACGCCGGCATCATTGCGGCCTGAGGGGCGTATATGGTCGCGGTGCAATCGCGAGATCGCGTGGCGGTTGAAAGCGGCCGATTAGCCTTCGTGCATTCGCCCGGCAGTTGGTGCTTCACGCCTTTTCCATTGGCCAATCGAGTTCCGCTTTGCGCTGCTCGCTTCGCTCCTGCAGGCGATCTTCAGCATTAAGATTCACCTCCAGCAAGGAATCGCACACTAATTAATTAAGTACACGTCGCGTATTGACTGAAACTCTTCTTTAATGATTCGGTTCAGCCAGAGACCAATGGCCTCGCTACTCTGCGATAGACATTCGATTGCCAATCCAGGCGGTGCGTGCCGAGCAATTCATCTTGGTATCGTTTCGAAGGCGACTTCGATAGATAATAGCAGTACGTGGAAAAAGTGCGGTTCGTAACCCTCGCCCTGGCGTTTGCCCTCAGCGCCGCCGTTGCCGCTCCGCCTCCAGCGGCTGTAAACCCAAAAGAAGAACCCGTTGGCCTCATGCTCAGTCCGGCGGGAAGCAAGCTGCTTCGGTCGGGCTCTGAGACGCCGATTGCCGCCAAGGCGGGCGATATTCTTTTCAGCGGCGATGCGCTGCGTACAGACGCCGCGGCGGCCGCATCCTTCCTCTACTGTCCGGAGAAAACCAACGCCACGCTCGGCGCGGCGAGTGAAGCGTTCTTCGACGCTAAACAACTCAAGATCAAATCCGGCAAAGTGTCGGACCGCAAGCCGGTGGCTTCCTGCTTCCTGCCGCAGGTGGTGCGCGTTGCCGTCGCCAGCCAACAGCATTACGGCGTGAGCCTGACGCGCGATCTGAAAAAAGCCGAAGCTCCGCCGCCGGCGGCTCTCGACAAAGTGTCGCCGGAGCTGCGCACCGAACTGCAGTCGCTCGATGCGCAACTGGCCACCAATCCCAACGAACCCGCGACGCTGTTGGCGCGCGCGGCGATCTTTGAAAAGGCGAATCTACCCGCGAACGCCTTGGCCGACTACCGCAAAGCCGGAGCCGAATGGAAAGAAGCGATTTGGGTGAAAGGCAAGATCTTCGAACTCGAAGAATCGCTCGCCAACGCCACTGCCACCATTGCGCTGGGGAGCGGGACGGGTCAAACCTACGCGTTGATGTTCGGCGTCTCCAAGTACAAAAAACTTCCCGAGGACCTCTGGCTGCAATTTGCCCATCGCGATGCGGACCTTTTCGGCAAGCATTTGCTTAGCCCGCGCGGCGGAGCGTTGCCGCCGGAGAACGTTACGGTTTTGACGGAGGAGGGCGCGACCACCGCCGCCGTCCGCAATGCCTTCGATACGCTGCTCAAAGGTAAAGCCACCAAACAAGACACCATCATTATTCTCATCGCCGGACATGGCACGGTGGAGACTCCGGGTAGTAAAAAAGCCTACATCCTTACCTACGACAGCGATCCGCAGGATCTGGCCAGCACCGCGCTGCCTTTCGAAGATTTGCAGAATCTCGTCCAGGCGCAACTCACCAAAGTGGGGCGCGTGGTGCTCTTCGTGGATGTCTGCCGCGCCGGAATTATCGGCACGATCAAGAGCTCCACGGTGAATAATTCGGTGGCGCAGCTCAGTGAAGCCGAGGGCGAAATTTTCGGCCTGATGGCGAGCCGGCCCAAGGAGCTTTCGTATGAAGGGCCGCAATGGGGCGGCGGTCACGGGGCCTTCAGCTATTACCTGATGAAGGGGTTGTCGGGCGAAGCGGATAAGAATAAAGACGGACTGGTGAACGTCAACGAGACGATCGAGTACGTGCGCGATCAGGTGGCGGTGGCTACTAGCGATAAACAGCACCCGCGCGATTTCGGCAACATCGACAACAACGTCCAATTAGCGGATATTTCGAAGCCCGGAATTACGGTGGCGCGCGCGCCGCAGGTTTACGATAGCGGCCCGATCCTCTTGGCCTCGGCCGCGCACATCTTCGGGACGCTCTTCTTCCAGGCGGCTGCGGCGCAACCTCAGGCAGACACCGCCTTCAACGAAGCGATAAATGCGGGCCGCATCCTGCCGGACGATCGCAATGGCGCTTTCGCCGCGCTGGAACAATTGGAACGTCAAGCGCCGGCTTCGGCATACCTCGATCGCAAGAACCGCCTTCGCATCGCGCTCGAAGAACGCACGCAATCTGTTTTGCTCAACTATCTGGCCGGTGAACAAGTGCCCCAGACGCAGGCCGAATTCGCCGGGGGAGCCGCTTACGCCGCCGCCGCTCTGCGTCTCACGCCGGAGTCTCAACTTCTGCAAGGCCGGGAAGCCTTTTTCCGCGGCCGCGCGGGCCTGTTCGACAAAGCCTACGCGCCTTCGATCGATCAGCTTGAATTCGCCGTGCGCTTCGATCCCAATGGCGCGTATTCGTATAACGCGCTCGGCATCGCCTACCTGGAGCAAGCGCGTTTCAACGATGCCGCCGGAGCGTTCCGCGATGCCGTCCGCCGTGCGCCGCACTGGGCCTATCCGCTGCACAATCTCGCGCTGACGATGGTCGAGAGCGGCGACTATCAAGAGGCCATCAAGCGCTATCAACAGGCGATTCGTATCGCCCCTAAATTCGGCTATCTTCCTTACAACCTCGGCCTGGTCTATCAACGCCTCAATCGCAATCGCGAAGCGGCGGACTCCTATCGCAGCGCCATGCAACTGACCGCCGATTCCCCAGAGCCTTACAACGCCATGGGGTCGCTGCTCGCCGGACAAAAGAAATTTGCCGACGCCGAAACCAACTACCGGAAGGCGCTGTCACTGAAGGCGGATCACGTTCCGGCGCGTCACAACCTCGCGTTGCTGATGGTGTCGCGCGGCCGCACCGATGAGGCGTTCGCGCTGTGGCGCGAGATTCTGGCGAAGTCCTCCGATTTCATCCCGGGGCGGTTGAGCTTGGCCGAGAATCTTTCAAAGCAAGGCAAACACGCCGAGGCGGCCGCCGAATATCGGCGGGTGGTGGAGTTGCGGCCCGAATCGACTGCGGCGCGCTTGTCACTCGTCCAATCGCTCGAAAGGGCTGGCGACTCTGACGGCGCGGCAGTCGCTCTTCGCGCGGCTCTCGAACGCGCCCCGCGCGACCCCCGCTTGCAAGAGCAGCTAGGCGATTTGGAAGCGGTGCGCGGCCGTATGACCGAAGCCCAGGCCGCCTATGACGCAGCGCTCGCGGTGGCCGCCGATGGCGCCGATCGCAAACGTCTGAAGGCAAAAAAGAAGAAGGCAGTCAGGTGAACGGAAGAATCGGATGTCGTGCGGGGCTTGCCCTGCTCGCACTCGGAGCGCTTGCTCTGGCGCAGCGTACGTCCGAAACCGTTTCGAGCCGCCGGCCGGAAAAGCTGGCAGGATCCACCACCGCTCCAACATCTCGTGCGTTCCGCGTTACGTCGACGCAAGTGCTCATCCCCGTAGGAGTGCGCGATAAGAAAGGCAGGGTGATTGAGGGTCTCACCGCCGAGGATTTCGAGATCTTCGACAACGGCGTCCGTCAGACGGTCATTCAATGCACCCTGGAAAAAGGTGTGCGCGACACGGTGATTGTTTTCGACCAAAGCGAAAGCATGCGGCCGGAAATCGCGGTGGTGAATCAGGCCGTTCGCACCTTTGTGAAAGAGGCGGCGGCAGGGGACAAAATCTCCGTGATTGCGGTGCGCGATTCGGCCGGCGTCAATGTCGCGCCCACCCGCGACACCGATCGAGTGTTGAGCGAACTCGGGCCCGTGGTCGCCGAAGGGCGCACGGCTTTGTTCGATGGTGTGTATCTCGGTCTTGACCGTCTTTTGAAAGCTCGCGCAGCGCAATCGGCCGTATTGATTCTGTCCGATGGCGGCGACAATTCAAGCCGCTACCACGCGCGAGATTTACGTAACATCGCCATCGAAGCCGGTGCGACGATTCACAGCATCGTCACTTCGCCCCCAGGCTTTCCGCTGTCGCCTGAATCGCAAGGTCAGGCCACCATGAAGCTGCTGGCCGAGGAGACGGGCGGCTGGTTTTGGGCCGCCAAAGGAAAATCCGAGATTGCTTCACTCGTCGCGCGCCTTCAAAGCGACCCTCACTACGTCCTGGCCTACACGCCCACGGATGTTCCGCTCGATGGAAGGTATCATCGGGTATCGATCAAGGTGAAGCGCGCCAGCGGATTGCGGCTCACGTGGCGAAGG
Organism: Acidobacteriota bacterium; assembly: GCA_043755595.1. GTDB lineage: Bacteria > Acidobacteriota > Terriglobia > Bryobacterales > Bryobacteraceae > VFZP01. The sequence goes on from JAYUSQ010000099.1 coordinate 6,014, forward strand.
TCTTACGTCAATGAGTAAGGTATCCGTCGCCGATTACCCGAGTCAAATCTATCACCCGGACAGGGATTACCTGGAGGGGACCCTGATGGAGCGTAACGTGGGTGAAATCGATCATAGCGACGCACAGGGCAGTGTTCTCTTTTTTGTCAAGGCTCCCTACCGATCGCAATTCTGGGCCGGCCCGGAAACCCCGGTACGGATACTCCCCGAACGTTTCCGCATACGATGTGGTGATCGTACGCGGAGGCAAACCGCCGGGGCATATTATTATGTCGCCGCCCGAAGTCGCCGTGGAAATGCTATCGCCGGATGACCGCGCCATCGATATTGAGCGTAAGATCGGCGACTTCCTGGAATTCGGAACGTAATGTGTTTGGGTGATCAATCCCGAAACCCAGCGCGCGTTTATCCACACTTCCGGTGGTTCGCGTGAAGTGAAGGACGGGATACTGCGCAATCCGGCTGGCGATCTGGCCGTTCCGCTTTCCGCTATCTTCACGGACGATTAGCGTCTATTGGCGTAGACCGCATGCTTACGCATGGCGGCTTCCATGAGAGGGCTGCCATTGTCAAGACGTACAGCCGATCCTTTTTTGTTTTTTGCCACGGCTCACCGCGTATGCCACGGCGCCGA
>JAYUSQ010000100.1:0-22362 GCA_043755595.1 Acidobacteriota bacterium
GGCTCACTCCGCATTGGAATCAAACCCGTATCTCAGGCTCATCTTGTATTGGAATCAAATTTCGATTTCAGGCTCACTTTCGGATTGGAAAATGCTTGGGGCGGCGCATGTACAAGTACCGGAGACCGCTGCTTTCTCGGCTAAAACACCAACTTCAGGGCGAACTGGATCTGGCGGGCTGGCGAAGCCAAGCCGGTAATCGTTCCGAAATTACCGGCAAGCACATTCGCCGACGGTGCGCCGAGGTTTGTCTTGTTGAACAAGTTGAAGAACTCGGAACGAAACTCAATCCGCATGCCTTCGCGCATCAACGGGAATTCTTTGTGAAGGCCGAAGTCGAGATTCGAAATGCCGTTGGTGACCGCGACATTGCGGCCCAGATTTCCAAACGGGCTGGAAGCGTCGTTCGGGGTGGCCGTGCTAGGAGCGATGAAGGCCGCTTTGTTGAAGTAGTTGGTTGCGCTTCGCTCGGCTGAGTAAAGGCTCCCGCCGGTATAGTTCGGCCGGTAGGTGGGAGCTAAAGTTGAAACCTGAAACGCCGTCGGCGGGCCGTAACTGATGTTGACAGGCTGGCCGGCCGTCAGCGTATTGATCCCTGTCACGCGCCACCCTCCGAGAACGCCGTTCGCCACGGCATTTGCCGAAGAGCCCCACCGGCGGCCCTTGCCGTATGGCAGTTCCCAAACTACGGTGGTGGTGTTGTTGTAGGGTTGGTTGTAGCTGCCCAGGCCCTTTTCGCCCGCGAGGTTACGGTAGTTCGCGCGCGAGTTATCGTTATTGAAAGCCTCCAGGTGTCCGGACGCATTGTCGAGCGCTTTGGACCACGTGAAGCTGTTTAAGAAATAGAGGCCTTGCGCATAACGCTTCTCCACTTTCCACTGCATGCTGTGATATGTGGAGTGGCCGCCGCCGTAGGAAATCTGAATATTGTCGAAGCCCTGGATCGGCCGGCGCTGAGCCAGTACGATGTTTTGACCAGGCCCGTTCGGATTAGCTTGATTGTAATCGGCGAGTATCATCAGACCCGTGCCTTTGTTTCCAACATAGGCGATATCAAGCACCAAATGCTTGGCCAGTTGACGCTGAACCGTCATGTGCCAGCTCTGCACGTAACTGGTTCGATAGCCCGCCGGCGTGTAATTGGTGCGCGTCGTGGCGGTGGAAAAATTCGCCGGATTCACCAGGCCAGCCGGATAGCCTTGCTGCGTCAGGCGGAAGCAGTTCCGGAAATTGTCGCCCGTACACAACGGCTGCGACGGTTGCTGATTGATCGTGAGATTGACGATGCTCGGGCCGTTGTACCCCAGTAAGTTTTCGCCGCCCAGCCGATTGAAGTGGACGTAGCTTACGCCATAGCCGGAACGAATCACGGTGTTTGGCATCACTTGATACGCCAAGCCGATGCGCGGAGCCCAGTTGTTCCGGTCCGGGTTCACCAGACTGCGGTCATAGACACTGCCGCTCTTAGCTTGGATCAAGCGATTTGAGGAAGGGTCGAAGTTCGAAAGGCGATCTTGATCCTCCCATTGCGGCGTGGCGAATTCATACCGCACGCCTAGGTTAAGGGTGAGTTTCGTCGAAACTTTGAAATCGTCCTGAACATAGAGGAAGTGCATCCGCTGGCGATAGTTCAACACAACCTGGTTGTTCAAGCTGTAACTGGAGCGCTGGCCTAGCAGGAAGTCCGCTAGATTGTATAAGTTGTTGGTCGCGGCGCCCGCCGGCCGATTGAATAGGCCCTGGTAGGAATCGGCCCCGTACTGAGGATTGAAGTCGAAGATGTCGGTATTGATGGACTGGTACTCGTAACCGGTTTTCACCGAATGGCGTCCGCGAATTTTAGTGAAGTTCACCTTCGGATTGATCACGAACGGATTCTGAAATTGCGGGTTCGAAGATTGCCGCCCCAGATTGGTTAGGCCGCCGATCGACTGTTGGGTCAGTCCGCCGCCGATCACCGGCGAGTTAGGCAGTCCAGGAATTCCGTAGCCTTCCAGCATGCCCGGACGCTCGCCACCGAGCGGGCCTTTGCCGCCCTCTGTCCAGCCGGCTGCAAAGCGCACATCCACCAGCGACGTTGGCGACAAGTTGTAGTTCAGTCCGCCGGCGGCCTGCCGGTTCTTTACACGCACATTGCCGTTGGCGTCGCCGCCGGATAGCCCGGGAATCACATGATTCTCGATTCGCTCCAGCAGGCGGTCATTGTAGCGGCCGAACACGTTCAATTTGGAGTTGACGAAATAGTCGACGCGGGCGTCGCCTTTGTTGTCACGCGACGGTGTGGGGGTCAGATAGTCCCAGTTGTTCGAAGGCAGCTGACCCAAATTTGTGGGGCGCGTCGGCGTGGGCAGATCGCCCAACACCTTGCGGGCGAACGGTGTGATGGCGCTTTGCGGGATCGCGTTGCCGGGGTATTCTTCGCCGGTCAATGGGTTGCGCAACGCAATGCCTAAGCGTCCCTCTCGCTGCTCAAGCGATGGCATCGACGCGAATTGCAGCCCTCGCGCAACGTTGCGGAACCCTTCGTAGTGGACGAAGAAAAACAGTTTGTCCTTGCGGACCGGGCCGCCAAACGTACCGCCAAACTGGTTCTGCACCAACACCGGCTTCACACCCGTACTAGGGCGAAAGAAGCCTACCGCGTTCAGTTTGGTATTACGTAGGAATTCCCACGCCGAGCCATGAAACTGGTTGGTGCCGCTGCGAATCGAAGCGTTGATCACCGCCCCGCCCGCGCGTCCGTATTCGGCTGAGAAGTTGTCGGTCTGCACCCGAAACTCCTGTACCGCATCGGGGCTCAGTTGGACAACCTGACTGGAAAACCCCTGGTTCGCGGTGCCGTAGGCATTGTTGTCCAAGCCGTCCACCATGAAGTTGTTGTGCGAACTGCGAAGGCCATTCACGTTGAACGATGCATCACGATTGGCGATGTTGGATTTCCTGACGCCAGGCGACAACAAAGCGAGATCGGCATAAGCGCGTCCGTTCAGCGGTAGATTGACGATAGCCGCGCGCGCCACCACTTGGCCGCGATCGCTAGTGTCAGATTCGAGGGCGGCCGCCGCCGCCTCCACGACCATGGTCTCGGTAACGGAGCCTACCGTCAATTTCAGATTCACGCGCTGGCGCGCATTCACGGTTAGCAGGAATGGATCGGAGGCCGCGACTTTGAAACCGGGCGCTTCGGCCGAAACTTTGTAGCTGCCGATGCGCAGGTTGAGAAAGGTGTAATCTCCGGCCGAATCGGAGGCGCCGGTCTGCCGGATGCCGGTTTGGACATTTTCGATCGTCACCTTGGCGCCTGCCACGGCCGAGCCGCTGGGGTCGATAATGGATCCGATCACGGTGGCCGAATCGAACTGCGCCAAAATTGGCAACGCGGAGAGCAGAGCTAGTAGGGCAAGGTTGCGAACGAGGGGCTTTTCCGAAGCGAGGTTCATGCCCCCGATTCTAGCCGAGTGCGATGACAAATGTGCGAATGGACTGTTAATATCTCACTCACTCGGCCGGCGCAAAGGCCAGCAGCACATTGCCCGGCCGGCCACCGAAGACCCCGTAGCCTGAGCCCGCAAAGACCATCCCTTCAGCCACAACCGGGCCCGGCCCGCTGATTGCGCCGCCGCGGGCTGCAACGCCGTTCAAGGTTTCGTACTCGCGCGCGGTTTCATTGAGCCAGATCATTTCGCCTGTCGCCGTCGAGTAAGCCCGCAGGCGTCCATTCATATCGCCCGAGAACACAACGCCCGGAATCGCGGACGCCGCGGCAGCCTGTGCCGCGCGAGGAGTGGGCAGCGTGGACCAGAGTTTGCGGCCCGTGGCCGGATCGAGCGCGAACATCCCACCGGGGGCAGGGCCAATCTGATCGGAGAGCGGCACGTAAAGAGCGCGGTCATCGGCGGCCATGCCCCACATGATGCCGCCCAGCGCCGAACCCTTTCCAACGGGCGTCTGCCAGAGAATCTTGCCTTCGGCATTCGCATCCAGCGCGGTGACCATGCCTGATTTCTGTCCCACCAAAATATGATCGTTGCGCCAAAGAATCGGAGAAGCGCCGATGTCGAAATCCGGGCCATTATCGCCGGGGCAACTGGCGTTGCGCGATCCGGTGCAGCCGAAAGTCCAATAGTCCGCTGCCATCAATTGGCGGCTCCACTTTACCGCGCCGGTCGTAAGATCCAGCGCGAGAATCGAGTCGGTCGTGCTTGCCGCCGGTGGCGTATAGGCATTTCCCGTCGCCACATAAAGCAACTTTCGCCGCGCATCGATAGTGGGCGAAGACCACACGGCCCCGCCATTCGGGCCACGGAATTGCACGTCATCGGGGCCTTTCGTGCTCGGCTTGGGCGTCTCGGCTATTGTGAAGGTCTTCCACAGTACTTTGCCCGTCTCTTCGTCAAGCGCCACGACGCTACCGCGAAATGTGCAGCATTCATACTTGCGGTTGCCTGCCGGCACTTCTTCGTTCGAAGAGACCGGCACATAGAGACGTCCTTCCCAAAGCTTCGGCGCGCCGGTGATGCGCGCCCAGGCGTGTTCATCCACCTTCGTCTTCCAACGCAGCTTGCGGGTTGGGACGTCGAGCGCGTAGACCTGAGCCTTGACGTCGCCGAACACTAGCGCGTAGCGGCCGGACTGAATGGCGGCGACAGTGATTGCCGTGCGCACCATCGCGTCTGCCTTGAACGTCCAATACTCGCAGCCCGTGTGGGCGTCGAGCGCGTAGATCGTGCCGTCCTCGGTCCCGAAGTAAACCACGCCGCCCACCACCGCCGGCTGACCCGCCATCGTCTTCGCGCCGGGTACGCCGAACGCCCAGGCGAGTTTGAGTTTTGGCACAGTTGTGGCCGACAACTTGCCAACCATCGAGGCGGGTTGAGAGCGCAAGTTTGCGCCATCGCCGCCCCATCCGTTCCAAAATGTGGAGTCACTGGACGGCTTCATGCCGGGTGCGCATTCGTTCGCAGCCGCCAACGGGAGCGTACTCAACACCAGGAGCGCGATGGGCCGGAGCATAGGCGAATCCTATTGTAGGTCGTCCGCCGCTTCTTCATGCGGAGGAGCCTCGGTGGCCAGCATGCGATCGATCAGCTCTTCAGCCGGGACGCCGTGGCCCGAAAGCGCGGCCCGCAATTCCGGCGCGGACGAGAGTATGGCTTCGGGTGATGGATACCCTCCTAATGACCGGCTCTGCGCCAGGACTTCATCTCGCACCGCTTGCGGAATAGCGGCGAGGGCGCGCGCCGAAACGTTCCGCTTGCGCCGCAGTCCGATCAGATGCGGCACGCCAACGAACAGACCGAACAGGGCAAGACCGGTGAGCAGTAGAAATAGAATGCTGCCGACCGTACTCAGACCGGCCCACACGCTCCAAAGAATTTCGCCGATCCAACTCACTCTTCTGATGGTCGCGCATCAGAGGCGGCATGCGCGGAGGCGTGGCCGGGCGAGCGGGAGCGCTTGATGCGAGAGCAGGAGTCGAGCGCCGTGGGCCGTCACAATGCGATGGGACTCCGCCGGTGGCGCGGGCGCCGCCGGTCCGAAGAGAAAATCAGCCTCCGAGTGAGCGCGGACGAGTTCGGCCAGTTCCTCGGGCCGGTCCCAAGCGATCACGCTGCCGAGCGCGTCGCTGTTGGGTAATCCCCATCTTCGAAGCTCAGCCGCGTACCGGGAGTCCGCTTGTCCGTTGAATTCCGCGACCGGAAGAATAATGCCCATGCGCCGAAAATCGAGCGTAATCTGAGCGGTGTCTCCCGCCGCGCCCTGGATCGCGTAGCGGAGTCTGGCGAGCGGCAACGTAGATATTGAGAAATCGTCCGGGATGCCAACAACGATCAGTTCGTTCCCTCGGCTCATCTCGCAATACTCTTCGGCAAGTCGCACGACGCGCAGCCCGTCGCCGGGTTGAGAAGCCTGCTCGGGCGTCCACGCTAACAATAGGGACGCAGCGAACAGCCCCCCCGCGGGTGCGTACACGGCTCCGGCGATCGCAAGCAGCGGCAACAGGGGCAATAAGTATGTGGCGTTGCGGTACTGATATCCAAGCATCGCCGCTGTCATGATCGCGATGGCAAAGCTCAACGCTATCGCGCCGGACGATTGACGCTTTCGCAACGCGGCGGCCAAAGCAGGCAGGGCCAGCAGGAACATCACGCAGAGCGATCGGCTGTTCTCCCAAAGCCGAAGCGCGTAAAAGGTTGGTGCGAACTCCGCGCTTGTTTGTGGCGGAGCCGACGCGCCGTAGGCAAGCAATTCGACTCCGATAAATTCAGCCTCGAACCACCGCCGGTGCGTCTCCCATTGATAGACGAACCAGGGCGACGCGATGAGAAGCCCCAATCCCGTGGCCAGGACTAACCGCTTGAGTGGGGGGCGGTCGGTAGCCGCCAGCCACCAGGCGGTCGCGATCAGGATCGGGATCAAACCGGCGATGCTTTTGCAGAGGATGCCGATTGCAATGCATCCGGCTAACGTCTCGATTGGCTTACGACGAGCGAGCAACCAAGCGGAGGACACAATCACCGCCATGATGACCGCGTCCGTCATATTGCGTTTACCGAGGTCGAGAAAAAGCGGGCATGCCAGGAGTGCGATCGCCGCCAACAATGCGCGCCACCAAGCGGTCTCGGCCAAAATCCACGCTATCGCCAGGCCCGCCACGAATGATGTCGCCAGGATCGAAGGCAATCGCAAAGCCCACGCCGAAACACCGAAGGTCTTCGCTGAAACGCCCGAAAGCCAATAGATCAGCGGCGGCTTGTAGAGGAAGAAGCGGCCCAGGAACATGGGCGTAGACCACTCGCCGGTCTCCGCCATTCGAATAGCCGCGTGACTGTAGACCGCCTCATCCTGCGCCCCGACCCCTGGTGGCAGCGCCGAGGCCTTGGCGCCGAGGAGCCAAGCGGTAGTCGCGAATGTAACTAGAAAGCCAATGCGTGCCCGCAAGAACACCAGTGTAGCCGTGCGCCAGCCGCGTGATACGGTAGCGGATGCGATGCTGAAAGCCATCCTTCTGCTTTGTGGCGGCCTGCCACCTTTACTCGCGCTGATTTTTGGTCCGGGCTATTTACTTCGCATTCAGGACGAACTGCTTTGGCGAATCCACCGGGATCCGATCGCGTACCTGAAGGAATCGCCGGGCGGTTGGTACCGGGTCAAAGCGCTCGAGGAGTTGGACCGGCAGCAACGGGCGTTTGGTTTGATCGGCCGCTTGAAGGACGACCCGCAGCGGCTCGCCACGGGTTTTCGCGCGGTCCCCGCCGCGGTCGCAGCTGCCTGGAGTGGCGACGGAAGTGAGCTGGTCACAGTCGACGGTACGCAAGTCTACCGTTGGCGCACGGCCGACGCCAAACTACTCTTGAAACTCGGTGAGCGCGGGCGGCGTCAAGCGAGCCACCCGAATCGGTTCGGCTTCGGCTTCAACGAGGTTGCACTGCTCGATGGCGGCCAGCGAACCCTTGCGATGACCAGCGGCCCCCACTCGCTGTGGACATTCCCATCCGCAGAGAGCGGCGCCGGACCACTCTTGCTGGAAGGCGATGGGTACGAAACGCTGACCGCTTCCGGCGGGCGTGCGGCGATGATTCGCAATCTGCAATACGGGCTTTTGGTCGACACCGCCAGTAATCGCTTGAGTAAGCTGCCGCATGATGAAATCGTAAGCATCGGCTTTGCCCCAAACGCAGACATCGTGACGGTGTCGTCGAAGGAAATCAAGTGGTGGCGCGGAGAACAACTGGCCAAGACGCTGCCGCTATCGGGAGCCAACCACCCAAGCGGACTTTCGGCGAATGCGGACCTGATGTTTGCGCCGGGCGGCCGGGAAGTGCAGGTGTGGGACACCGCCTCAGGCGCGAAGCGGTTTGAATTGGCGCACAAGGAAAATCCCCTGACGGCCTGTTCGGCAGGTGAGATCGTGGCGACTGGAACCGAGGATGGGTTTGTTCACCTGTGGTCAACCGCGGCCGGGCAGCCGATACGTTCCTTCCGCGCACATCAGGACGCGGTCACGCGGCTGTACTGCTCGACGAGCCGCCTGCTGTCGGTTTCCACCGATCGGGGCGATTCCAGACTCTGGGACCTGTCAGGCAGGTCTCAAGTAAACGTCCCGGATGATAGCGAGGAAGTTGAGCTGCAAGATTCGGTCGTCCGGATTGGCGCCGATCTGAACCTGACGAACAGATTCCCAGGTCTGACATCCATGCTGCTGCAATACGACTCGACCGTGCAGATCGCAGCCGCCGTGGGCATTGGGCTGTTGGGACTGGCGGCGCACGCAATTGCCCGTCGCGCGCGTAGCTGCCGCCAACCCGGGTCCAGGGCGCGCTAGAATCGCAGGACAATGCGCAAATCCATCCTCCTCGCCGCAGCCATGGCGCTGCCAGTCATCGCTCAGCTTCTTCCGCACAACGCGGCCGGTGTGACCATGGGCCACCTGCACATGACTGTGCGAGATCCCGAAGCCCATCTTAAAATTTGGCGCGAGGTGATCGGGGCTAAGGACACAGCCTACGGCTCGCTCAAAGTGTTGGAGCTGCCCGGCGTCGTGCTCGCTTTCACCAAGCGAGAACCCAAAGGTGGTACCGACGATTCGGCTGTCAACCACCTCGGCTTCTACACGCGCGATCTCGACAAAACCAAAGCTGCGCTTGTCGCCGCCGGCTGCAAGATCGTCCGCGACATGCCCGAAACGCGCCAGATTTTTTCGATGTGGCCGGACGACATCAAGATCGAATTCACGGAAGACAAGACGATGGACGTGCCTTTCAAGCATCATCACATTCATTTCCAATCACACCAGGTGGAAGAACAGCGGGCCTGGTACGCCAAACATTTCGGCGCGATTCCGGGTGTGCGGGGGCGCTTCCAAAAAGCGGACCTGCCGGGTGTGGAATTAAGCTGGAATCCGGCCGACAAACCGATGGAGCCCACGCGGGGGCGCGCCGTCGATCACATCGGCTTCGAAATCAAAAATCTGGAAGCGTTCATCGCCAAGCTCACGGCTGAGGCTGGTATCAAGTTCGATCGCGGCTTCACGAAAGTCCCGCAGATCGGCCTCAACATCGCCTTCTTCACCGACCCTTGGGGCGTCTATGTCGAACTGACGGAAGGGCTCATCCGGCCATGATCGGAAGGCGGATATTTCTTGGCGCGAGCGCTGGGGCCGCCTTAGGTCAAAAGCGAAAGCGCCCGAACGTCGTGATGTTCATGACCGACGATCACGGGGCCTGGACGCTTGGTTCTTATGGCTGCGCAGGCATGCACACCCCTAACATCGACGCGCTGGCCCGCGGCGGCGCCAGGTTCGAACGAGCCTTCGCCTGCACCCCGGTTTGCTCGCCCAGCCGGATGACTTGGATCACCGGGCAGATGCCGTCCGCGCACACCGTCCAGGATTGGCTGGTTCCCGCGGATAGCTTCGGACCGCAAGCTCCGGCGTGGCTTGACGGCCATCTTACCTATAGTGAGGTTCTTGCCAAAAGCGGTTACACCCTTGGGATGTCTGGCAAGTGGCACATGGGGCGCGATGACGAGGGGCAACGCGGATTTTCCTATTGGGCGACGGTTCCGGGCGGAGGCGGTCCGTACAAAGATGTCGAGTTCGTGAAAAACGGAAAGCGTGTCCAGACAACCGGCTTCAAGACCGATCGTGTGGGCGATTTCGCGCTGGAATTCCTGGATCAGCAGCGGGGCAAAGAGGATCCGTTTTATCTGCTGGTGCCTTTCTACGCGCCGCATACGCCCTTCGATTTTCAGCCCGAGGAGTACCGCGCCCACTACAACAATTCCGAGCTTTCTTGTTTTCCGAAGAACGCCGTCGCGCATCCGGCCGCAAACCGCGGCTTGCGACAACACCTAAACCGCCGCGAGAGCGAACATACCTATTCTGCGTTGATCAGTGGGGCCGACGCGAACGTGGGCCGGGTCGTCAATCGGCTCGAAGAGATGGGCGTTCGCGACGACACCCTGGTCATCTTTACCGCCGATCAGGGCTGGAACGCGGGCCAGCATGGATTCTGGGGCAAGGGCAACGGTACGTGGCCCTTCAATATGTACGAAGAGTCGATCCGCGTGCCGCTCATCTGGAACCACCCCGGCCGGATCAAAGCCAACGTTACACCACGCCAGATGGTTTCTTCTTATGACTACTTCCCCACGATTCTGGACTACCTTGGTATCTCATCGCCGCCCGCCGATTCGCGCCGTGTTGGCCGCAGCTACGCTTCTATCCTGCGTGGCCGGCGCCCTCGTTGGGAAAATAGGCTGTACTTCGAATACTCGTTCATGCGTGGAGTCCGGACCGAAAATTTGAAGCTGGTTCAACGGACTCAAGCGTGGCCCAGCGAGCTGTATGATTTGGAAGCCGATCCGGGCGAAACAAAAAACCGTTATGACGATCCTGCCTTTGCCCGTCAACGAATGGCGCTGCAAGCCGATCTGGAGCGCTTCTTTTCCCGATCCGGCGCGCCCCGGTTAGAGTCCTGGCGGGAGAATGTTCGCCAGAACTTGACTAAGTATTCGAACTAAGGACTCAGAAACCGACGCGAAGAACGGCTTGAATCTGGCGCGCGTAATTAGCCGTTGCCGTGATCTGTCCGAACCCGCTGTTAAACTTCCATTTGCGAGCCGCCGAATAACGGATGATTGAACCCATTGAGTGCTTCGCCCCGCAGTTGTATTTCTGCGCCGTGCTCGCCGCCCACCTTCCAACGTTTGTTGACCTGGGCGCGGTATCGGTGACGCTCATCGTCTCGCTGACCGTTCCGATTTCAAGGGCGATGTCGATTTGCAGACTACCGTTGACCCGCAGTTCCACTCCGTCTCTACGAAAGCTTTTGAAGCCCGTGTGGGATGTGGCAATACGATACCGCCCAGGCAGTAATAGCGGAACACCATAGGAACCTTGATCGTTCGTGGTGGCGCCGATCGCGACCCCGGAGCCGGCTTTCGTAATGACGAGCTTCACTTGAGGGACGCCATGGTTCTGCGGATCGGTGACCCGGCCCGCGATGGTGCCTCGAGATTCCTGTGCGTTCGCCGCAGCTATCAAACTAAGGAAGATTACGACCGCTGATCGAGACATTTGACCCATCTAGCATAGTCAAATCCTGGCACGCCGTATAGGGAATCGTTCAATTAGTCGACTAAACCGATTTAGAAAGAAACATTCACCAAGTCTGTTGCGTCTAAGCGAGAATAAGGTACTGGCTCCTCGCAGGAGGCCGCCGTAACCAGGAGGAAAGATTGCGTTTTGGAATCGCCGTGGGGCTCGCCGCCACCGCTTGTTTACCGGCATGGTGTGAGGTTCAATCCAGTTTCGATTCGGAACGCCGCCTCTGGACACTCACCAACTCCCGCGTCGAAGCGCGTTTTGAGTTGAATCCCGCTGGATTTTTCCGCTTCGCCGGATTCAAGAATCTTCGCAGTGGTAGTGAATGGTTGCCGGTGATGCCTGGCAATTCCTCGCCGATCCGCCTGCAGGTGGGTGGGATCCTCTGGGATGCGCAAACCCCATTTCAACTGGTTTCTCACCAGTGGCGAATGATCGGCTCCGACGCCGGCCGCCAGACGATTGTGCTTTCCGACATTCAGCGGACGGGCGAGATTACGCTCGAGTTCGAACTCTACGACAACCTTCCGGTGCTGCGGCACGGAGTGCGCTTCCGCAATAACCGCCCGAGTTCGGTCAACGTGCTGGCCGCCAGTCCGGTCGTCTGGAATTTTAGCGATGCCGGTGAACAATACCGCGCCTTTCGCGTAGAGCAGTGGCTGCCCGTGGCTGATCCCGCCGATTTTCAGACGCTGGCCAACGACGTCTCGCGTGACGGAACGCCCATCACGCTCGATACCGGAGCGCACGGCCGCTACTGCACCTGGCTCGCCGTTGCCGATCGGCGTCAGCGCGGACTCGCCTTTGGGTGGGAGTTCGATGGCAGGGCTGCGGTAAGCGTCAGCCAACAGGCCGACGAAGGCCGATTAAGTTTTGCCTCGCGCATTCCGGAAATGTATCATCCCGTCGCTCCGGGCGCTGAATTTCAAGTGCCACGCGCTTTTGTCGTTTCCTTCGATGGGGACTGGGATGAGGCAGGTTTCAGCACACAGCGATTTGTGGAACGGGCCTTGGCTAAACCCATGCCGGAGAAAACTAAATTCCCCTTCGTGAGTTGGGATAGTTGGGGCTATGGCCCCGACCTTGACGAAAAGCGCTTGCGAGCGAATGCCGATCTCGCTGCCCGGCTCGGGATAGAACTATTTGTCGTGGATCTCGGGTGGGCACGGATGCTGGGCGACTGGCGTGAGGATCCGATGAAGTTTCCCTCCGGGCTACGTGCGCTATCGGACTACGTCCATGGACTTGGTATGAAGTTCGGGCTGCACTTTGCGTTCGGCGAAGCGATGGCGGATTCACCTATTCTGCGGATTCCGGGCAACGAGGACTGGACGAGTTCGGTCAACTACGGCTATTACGGCGCGCAGTCGCTCTGTCTGGCGCATGATCCCGTGCGGCGGTGGATTGCCGGCGAAGCCGTGCGCATCATCGACCAATACAACGTGGATTGGATTCTTCAAGACGGCGAGAACATGGTGCGTGAGTGTACTAAAGACTCGCACACGCATGATCCGCGGGACTCAAACTACGCCGGCGCCGTCGACGGCTTGGGCTGGATTCTGCGCGAGGTGCAGAATCAACGTCCTCAAACGGTCTGGGAAAACTGCGAGAACGGCGGCAACCTGATGACCTTCCAGATGGTGCAGAACTATGTCACCTCGATTGTCAACGATGCGTCTGGCGCGCTTGGTGCGCGGCAGAGCGCCTATGGGGCCACCTACCCGTTTCCCACTCGCTACGCAGACCGCTACATGCCGGAGCAGTCGATGGATTCCTACACGACCCGCAGTTACTTGTTTGGGGGGCCGTGGGTCTTCATGAATCGCCTCACTGACCTGTCGCCCGCGAGTCTCGATGCGGCCGCTCGCGAAATCGTCAATTTCAAGCGCGCCCGGCCCGTGGTTCGAGACGGAAAGGTCATCCACTTGAGTGCACCGCCCGCCGTAGGCCCCACCGATGCGATTGCGGCCTGGGACGCGAACTCCGACTCTGGCGTAGCGGTGGTCACCCGGCAAAATGCGCCAGGAAATAGCTATGCTCTGTTTCTGAACGAAGCTGCCGACAACCGCACGTATCGGATCACTTTTGCTGGCGACTCGCGCACACTTACTGTTACCGGGTCGCACTTGCGCCTGCAGGGCGTAGACATCCCGCTCCCCACCGAGTGGTATGGCGAAGTGGTGTTCATCAACCCGCAATAAATTGCGCCGCCCGCGTTGTACACTGACGCGATGGGGCGTCTACTACTCATCTGTTGCACGATTGCGGCCGGCTTAACGGCGCAGGACGCCGATCTGGAGAAGCTTCGAATTCCTCACCAGAAGTTCGTACTGTCCAACGGGCTCACCCTGCTGGTTCACGAGGATCACAACGCGCCGATTGTCGGCGTGAATCTCTGGTTTCACGTTGGCTCACGCAATGAGCGGCGCGGCAAGACCGGATTCGCTCATCTGTTCGAACACTTCTTCTTCAACGGAAGCGAGAACTACCCGCATGGCTTTCGTGAAGCCATGGACGATCTCGGCGCCACCAATCGCAACGGCACCACCAGCACCGACCGCACCAATTTCTTCGAAGACGTACCAACCTCCGCCCTGGAGCGCACGCTATATCTGGAAGCGGATCGCATGGGCTTCCTGGCCAAACAAATCACGGCCGAGTCTCTGACGCGAGAACGCGGCGTGGTGCAAAACGAAAAACGGCAAGGCGAGAATCAGCCGTATGGCCGCGTGTTCAGCCGGATCATGCAGACCATCTACCCTTACTCGCATCCATACAGTTGGTCGACGATTGGTGAGATGGAAGACCTGGAAGCGGCCTCGTTGCAGGACATACAGGAGTGGTACCGGCGATATTACGGCCCCAACAACTGCGTCCTTTCCCTTGCCGGTGACATTACCCCGGAACAAGCATTGGTGCTGGTGAACAAGTATTTTGGATCGATTCCTCCGGGGCCGCCGCTGCCGCGTCTTGAGAGCTGGATCCCAAAATTCGACCGAAACATTCGCGAGACTTTTCAGGACCGCGTGGCACAGCCTCGCATCTACCGTGTCTATCACGCGCCTGCCTGGGCCGATCGCGAAACGCAACATCTCAACCTCGCCGCCGAAGCGTTGGCGGGCAGCCGGGCTGCGCGGCTGGAGCGGCGGTTGATCTATGACCGCAAACTCGCGACTTCGGTCAACGCCGGAACGCTAGACCGCGAAAGCGCCGGCATCTTCATCGTCACCGTGACGCTGGCGCCGCGCGTCGAACCCGCCGTAGCCGAGCGCGAATTGGACAGTGTGATCGATGAGTTTCTAAAGACCGGTCCCACCGCCGATGAGCTCAGCCGAGCCCGCACGAGCGCCTATTCCCAATTCGTCCGCGGCATCGAGCGGTTGGGTGGATTCGGCGGCAAGTCCGATGTGCTGGCCGAGAGCATGACCCACGGCGGCTCTCCAGACGCCTACCTTGAGCGCTTTCGCGTGTTCAATTCGGCCACGCCGGAAGAAGTGACGGCAATCAGCCGGAAATGGCTCGGGGCCAATCACTACACCATGACGGTGTCGCCGGCGCCGCCGCTCATCAGCGGGAAGACGGAGGTGGACAGGAAGATCCTGCCGGCGCTCAGCATCGCGGCGGACCCCCCATTCCCGCGCGTGCAAACCTCGCGGCTGGCTAACGGACTTCGCGTCTATTTGATCGAGCGTCACAATCTGCCGCTCGTTAATCTGGCGCTATCCACTGGCGGCGGTTGGGCCTCCGATCCGGCGTCGAAATCCGGGATGGCTTCGCTGGCTGCGGGTCTGATGACCGAAGGTACAGCCACTCGTGATTCCTTCCGCATTGCCCAAGAGCTGGAGGCGCTCGGCGGTTCGGTGTTTGGCGGCAGCGGGATTGATGTCGCCACGTTACGGTTGCGTGCGCTGAAGGGCAAGCTGGCCCCGGCGCTTGATATCTTCGCCGACGTTGCTTTGAATCCCTCGTTCACCCCGGCCATGATCGAACTGGCGCGCAGCCGCCGCCTGGCGCAGATCCGGCAGGAACAGACCGCTCCAGTTTCGATGGCTATGCGTTTGATGCCGAAGCTGATCTACGGCGACGGCCACCCGTATGCCGGTTCGCTAACAGGCTCCGGCGCGGAGTCGACGGTGCAAGGGCAAGGCGTCACGCGGGACGATTTGGTGGCTTGGCACAAGACCTGGTTCCGCCCCGGCTCTAGCGCGATCGCGGCGGCTGGCGATATCACGATGTTGGAATTGATCGCGGAACTCAATCGGGCTTTCGTGGGGTGGCCTGCGGGCGAGGCGCCACGCCGGGAAATCGGCGCCGCCGCCAGCGCGGGTAAGAGCCGTGTTTATTTGCTCGACAAGCCCGACGCACCGCAATCGATCGTCGCGGCCGCGCATGTGACCGAACCCAATGGGCAGCCGGATGAGTTGGCGATCTCTACAGTCATGCGCCTCTTCGGTGGCATGGCCACGTCGCGGCTCAATCGCAATCTGCGCCTCGACAAACACTGGAGCTACGGTACGCAAGGCGTAATGCCAGACGCCAAAGGGCCACGTCCGTTTTTGGTTGTCGCGCCGGTGCAGACCGACAAGACCAAGGAATCGATGATGGAGGTAGCGAAAGAAATTCGGGGCATTGCGGGTGAGCGGCCAATTGCCGGCGAAGAGTACGACAGCCTCAAACGAACCGTCGTGCTGTCGCTACCGGGCCGCTTTGCCACGCTAGGGTCGCTGGAGCAGGCGCTGATCGATGTGGCCAATGGCGTCGCTCCGGAATACTACTACAGCTACGCTGCGAACTCACGCGAGATGACCGCAGCCAAACTGAATGCCGCTGGCGCCAGATACATTCGCCCGGCGCAGATTGTCTGGCTCGTGGTGGGCGACGTAGCGAAGATCGAGAAAGGCGTGCGGGAACTTGGCTTCGGCGAAGTGGTGCGCCTCAATGCGGACGGCTCTCAGTTCTGAGCCGCCATGCGCAAGCATGCGGTCTGCCGCCCGGTAGCGCCGTCAACTAAAACTTCGGCGCGTAATATCCCTTGCGCGCCCGGACCACCATGTCCTTCTTGTTTTTCACTTTCACTTCCACCTCATGATAGAGGCCGTCGGCGCGGAGCGGATTGGGGCTGTACAGGATGCTGTACTGATGGCGCATTTCGTTGGCGATATTCTCGAACGACTGCGACAGATCTTCGACCTTGAACGGGAAGAATGCGAGTCCACCGGTTTCCTGTGCGTAGTACTTGAGCAGCTTGTCGCCGTCGGATTCAGTGCGCGAGATGTTAGTGGAGATCGAGTAGATCACGACGTCAGCCTTGTGCGCCATTTCAAGCGCCTGATCGCGTGAGTACTTGCTGTTGTTGTCGTCGCCATCGCTCAACAAAATGATCGCGCGGCGAAACTTGTGACGCGGCTGATCCTGGCTCAGCTTGTCGCGCGCGGCAAAGGCAATTGCGTCGTAGAGCGACGTGCCGCCGCCGGGACGCAGGTCGCGCACCGCCCGTTCGAGCTTCTGCATATCGTCGGTGAGATCGGCGGCCAGGCTCGGCAGCATATCGAAGCCAACGACAATGGCTTTATCTTTACTCGCGCGGATGGTGGAACGGAGAAATCCGAGTGCGGCTTCCTGTTGAAAGCGGAAGCGGTCGCGAATGGAGTTGGATGTATCGATGACGATGGCGAGCCGCAGCGGCAGTTCACTTTCGGCGACGAACTCGACAATCGTCTGCTTGTTCTTGCCCTCGATGACTTCGAAGTCTTCTTTGACCAGGTCTGTGATGAAGCGGCCGCGTTTGTCGGAAACCGGGAAGAGCAGGTTAACGCGCGTGACGTCGATGCGAATGCGGTCCAAGTCGCTGAGCTCGGCCGGCTGTTGGGATGGCTGACCGGGAGGGAGTTTGGCGGCGGGCTGCTGGCCCGGCAAGAGCGCGCAAAATACGGCGGCGAGCGTCAGGGTTCGTTGCATGGAGCGGGTTGCCTCAGTATTCATTATAAGGAAAGGGGCGAGATTGCTCCCGCCCCCTTTGCCGCGACTGGCGTTGTGGGCCTAGAACCGGTAGTGCAGTCCGAACTGGGTCGTACGGCTGTTGATGTCGACAGTGGTGATGCGACCGAAATTCAAAACGTTAATGTCCTGATCGCCGATAGTGAAGCCCGGCGTGTTGGGCAGGTTGAAGGCGTCGACACGGAATTCGATCGAGTGTCTTTCGCGGATATTAAATCGCTTCCCAAGGCTCATGTTCAAGCCGAAGTTCCACGGACCGGAGAACATACGGCGTTGTAACCCGCCTACGTCGCCAGGACCCGGGTTGGTAAATGCCTGGCCTGCGAACAACGGGCCACCATCGGTCGCGACGCCTCGTGTATCGGCGCCGATCGCGCCGGGAGCGATGAAAAAGACGCCGTCACCCGCCTTGCGCAGCCCGAAGACGGTGTCGTCAAGTTGTTGTTTTGTGAGCGGCGAATTGGCTGTGTTCAAGTTCGTGGAACGGCCCCCACGGTTGAGCGTGCCGCGGTTCGAGTTGATCGAGAACGGGAAGCCGGACTGCCAGGAAAGCAATCCGCCTATTTGCCAGCCTCCCAGGATATGATCGGCAATCTTATTGTCGATTGCCCATCGCTGATTCTTGCCGAACGGCAGCGCGTAGCTCCCGTTCGCTTTGATGGAATGAGTCAGGTCGAAGCTTGGGCGCGAGCGTTCGAGCGCATTGTTTCCTTGATCCAGAAACGGCTCAAAGCGCGCTTGCGCGTCGCCGGCCGTGTTGCTCAGAACCTTGCCAAACGTGTAGTTGGCCTGCATCTGCAAGCCCCGGCTCATGCGGCGGCGCACGTCGAACTGCAAGGCGTTGTAAGTGGAGTCGCCACCGTTGATGATTGCGTTGGCGCCGAGGGCATTCCGGTTGCGGTAGAACTCTAACTCACCCTTAAGCCCGTTGGTCTGATAGACATTGGCGAGTTCGCCGGCCGCGCCCTGGCGAATTAGGCCCAGGACTGTCGCGTTCGTCAATAAACCGCCGCTCCCCAGGCGAGGGAACACCGTCAACGGTTGGCTGCCCGGACCGCTAAAGTTCGGGTTAAACACGGCTCCCGACAAAAAGGCATTGTTGCGAGCACGGTTGAAATCGGCGAGGAAGCCATTACTGCGGATGTCGATTTGATTGAAATCGGCGCCACGCAGCAGCTTCGTCGCGTGATTGCCAACGTAGCGAATTTCAAACAGGTTACCCTTCAATTCATGCTGGATACTCAAACTATACTGCTGAGCATACGGCGTGCGCAGACTTGGGTCGGGTATTGCTATGGCCGCCGACGTGTCGACCGCGTAGTTGTCGGCCTGCGTACGCGGGACCTTGTAAGTTGGAACGGGTACTGGCGGCGCGGCGGACAACCGGGCCACCAAGTTCGGCTGAGTGGCGCCCGTGCTCAGGCCCGCATTGGTGCCCAGGTTATTCCGAATCGTCGTAATCGCCTCGTCGTTGAAGAACGAGATCGAGTAACCGGCGCGAATCGACGTCTTGCCATGACCGGTAGGATCGAAGGCCAAGCCGATATTGGGGGCGAAATTGTTGCGATCCGGGTTGTAAGCTTTACGTCCGCCGACACCAATGAAATCGAACGTCGCCAGCGGGTCGGCGAGCGTGTCGATGAAGTTACCGTTCTTAAGCGCCGGCAGTAGGAAGAGGTTATCCTTCTCCTTCAGTACCGTCCAATATTCATATCGCAAGCCCAAGCCCAAGGTGAGGCGCGAATTCACTTTCCAGCGGTCCTGGAAATAGCCGGAATAAGTGTCGTAGGACAGTTTGCGCTGATTTGTAGCGCGGTTGACAAAGCCCGAGGTCGGCGAACTGATGTTAAAAGTTTGTGTGCTTGCGCTGATGATTCCGCCCAGCGTCGCATAGAGGTTGTTGGCCAGATTCACATCGGCGGTAGTTGCGCCTGGCAATTGTGCAGGCGTAAAGCCAGTTGTGTTGGCTGCGCTGATGCCGAGTGTGTAGGTTGGGACAATGCCGCCGTCGTTATATGGGTCCGTGCGGATAAATTGCGTCTGAAACCCAAACGAGAGCTCATGCCGCCCCTTCATCCAGCTAGCGTTGTCCTGGATGGAATAAGTGTTCGTGTGGCGGCCCTGCGGCATAAAATCATTCACTGGGGCTGTGAAAATCGAACCGGTGTAGAAGGTGGCGGGCACTTCATCGCGGCGTTGAAACAGGCCCGGGCTCAAGGCGAATCCGGCCCGGACCTCGTTGGTCAGTGTAGGAGCCACAGTCCAGCGCCAACTTGAGCTATTCAAATGGCTGTTGTTGGTGTTGGCATTCGGCGGAATAGCCGTGTAAAACCGGGTGGTGAGTGTGGGACGGTCCACGTCTTCGTGCGTAAAGTTGTAAGTGGCTGCGATGTTGTGGCTGGAAGTCAGGTAGTAGTCCCAGCGCGTGACGTATTGTCGGCGGTCAGAGTTTGAGCGGGCGTTGAAACGATAGCCGCTGGTGTTCAGCCCATCACCGGTATCGGTCGAGTTCGGCAAAGGGAGCGCCTGTATCGCTGCGCCAATCGCCGGATCGATCTGAATCCCCTTCGTTTGCAAAATATTCACGCTCGGGCCGCCACGATAAGTGAAGATGCCATTGCGGGCGCTCGGCGTCAGCACGGTGCGCAACACGCTCGTCTGCTGCTTCAGGCGGACATCTTCCCAATTGGCAAAGAAGAAGAGCTTGTCCCGAATGATCCGGCCACTGCCCACTAATCCAGGTTGGTTTTGATTCAAGAACGGAAGAGCGACTCCGCTCCGGTTGTTGAAGAACTCGTTAGCGGCAAACTTGCTGTTCTGGTTGAACCAGTACGCTTCACCGTGATATTCGTTACTGCCCGACCGAGTAATAATACTCACTTGCGCCGCGCCACCGCCCACCGAGGAAGCCGCATTTCCCACCGCAATCGCTACTTCCGAAATCTGAGCGATCGTCGGGCGGAAAGGCATGAAATCGAGCGAGTTGGTGCGGATAAAGTTGTCTTGCACATTAATGCCGTCAATGGTGACATTGGCGGCCGAGGTTCGAAGGCCGTTGATCACCGTAGGTCCGCGGCCGTTGTTGACTCCGGCCTGCGTCGCGAAAAGCGTGCTGACCTGACGGCTAGCCGTGGGCAGCAATTCCAACTGTTGGCGCGTGACCGTCGCGGACAGCTCATTAGATGTTAACTGCACGGCTTGTGCATCGGCCTGGACTTCCAGGATCTGGTCTGTCGCGGCCAATTCCAGCTTGATGTCGAGACCGACCACGCTCAGAGCGCCTACGGCAACTTGGCGTGTGGAACTCTTGGCGAATCCGGGGGCGGCGACAAGTACGTCATACGAACCAGGCCGCATAGCCGTGAAGCTGAACAGGCCAGCCTCATTGGTTTTGGAGGCAAAAATTGCTTGCGCGCCACCTGGCACCTTAACTTCAACCGTTGCGTTCGGCACGGGCGCTCCGGACGGATCGACGACGCTGCCCGCGATCCTCCCGTTCACCTGTGCAAATCCAATAGCGGCAAATAGGAAAAGCGATACCCCAACCTTGTGCATTTCCTGATCCTATCAGGTTTGCACAAGCCTGGGGTATCGATCCGAGCCGTACGCTACTTGACGATAAACTTGCGGATCCGGTCCAGCGCTTCCTGCAGATTCTCTGTGGAATTTGCGTAACTGAAACGCAAATACCCCGTGCCGAACTGACCGAAGCACGCGCCATCCAAACACGCGACGCCCGCAACATTTAACAAATCGCTCGCCAGTTCCTTGGACGAAATGCCGGTTCCTTCAATATTTGGAAACGCGTAAAAGGCCCCTTCCGGCAAACCGCAGCGAAAGCCGGGAATAGAGTTCAATCCGGCCACGAATATATCGCGGCGCTTCTTGAATTCGGCGATCATCGCTTCGGCATCGTCCTGCGGGCCGTCGAGCGCGGCGATCCCGGCGCGCTGAGTGAAGCTCGCCGTGCAGGAATTCGAATTCACCATCAGCTTGTTAATCGGATCCACCAGCCAAGTGGGCATGACGCCGTAGCCCATGCGCCAGCCGGTCATCGCGTAGGTCTTCGAGAAGCCGTCCAGGATGATCGTCTTTTCCTGCATCCCCGGCAACGACGCGATTGAAAGCGGCCGCTTGCCGTAACTCATGCGCTCGTAGATTTCATCGGAGAGCACGATCAGGTCGCGGTCGCGCACCATGTCGGCAATCGCCCGGATGTCGTCGTCCGGAATCACGCCGCCAGTCGGATTCTGCGGCGAGTTAAGCACCACCATCTTAGTCTTTTCGGTGAGGCTCTTTTTGAAGACATCGAGGTCGAACGAAAATCCGCGAGACTCGACCAGCGGAATCGGCACGCCCCTGGCACCCGAGAAGTTGATCATCGATTCATAGATCGGAAAACCCGGATTCGGGTAGATTGCCTCGTCGCCTTCCTGCAACAGCGCGAGCATCGGAAAAAAGATGATCGGCTTGCCGCCCGGCACGACGCAAACGTGTTCGGGACCCACCTTGATGCCGCGCGTCTTTGACACATAGGTGGCGATCGATTGACGCAACTCGGGCAAACCTTGCGAAGGTCCATAGTGCGTCCAGCCCTGATCGAGCGCCGTCTTGCCTGCTTCCACGACGTGGCGCGGCGTGTCGAAATCGGGTTCGCCGATCTCCAGATGGATAATGGAACGGCCTTGCGCCTCAAGTGCGCGGGCCTTCACGAGAACTTCAAAAGCTGTTTCAATCCCTATGCGGGACATGCGATCGGCGAGTTTCATGCGTGCGCCGATTTTACCGCATCACCGCATGAGCGCGATGCTGGTCACCGACCACGCGATGTTTTTGAGCTGATGAACGATCGCGCCTTTCGCGTCGAACTCGACGATGCGCGCGCCTTGATAGTCGGAAACGATGAGGCCGCCTTCGGGCGTTTGGGTAAAACCTGAAGTCCACGCCATGCGGGCGGCGTCGTTCATTCCGCCGAACGTTGCCGTGATAGTGCCTTTGGCGTCGACTCGGCGCACTTCACCGGGACCGGCGAGGCCAATCAGCATGCCGCCATCCGCGAGTGGCTGTGCGTAGGCGGGCAGGCGCTTGGGGAATTCCTGTTTGTTCAAAACCTTGCCTTGCGAGTCCAGTTCCAACAGCAGCCCCGCCACCTGCACCGCGACCAGCGTAGTGCCGGCCGCCGTGCGCCGCGCGCGCCGCATGGCTTGGCCTTTGAACTCCGGCTTCTCGATGCTCCAAGTCACCTTGCCATCCGGCGA
>JAYUSQ010000101.1:0-6593 GCA_043755595.1 Acidobacteriota bacterium
GTCACCCGGTTGACACGGCCTGACAAACGCCGCCCGTCGCACTCGAAACTGACGTACGACCCCACGCAAATTCCCACTTCGGCGGCTCGCTCGCGGTGCGTGACCATAGCGTGAGTAGATTCCGAATGCGAGAACCAATTTGCGGCGATGCTGCGAAACCGGGGCGCCGAGCAATCGGTCATAGTCCAGCAAACCTGCTCGGCCAAGTGAATCAGCTCATGCTCGAAAATCCGCTGAAGAGCGTGGAGGCGCGTGGGACATTCCAGTCCGCAGACCGTGACAGCGCGGTCGTTTTCGCTGAAGCCTTCGAAGAGCATGCCACTGGCAATGGTGATCTCGTAGCGGACGTGGCCCGTTATCAGGTGGCGGAGGACCGAAGTCGACCCTCCCGCTTTGGTCATGCGGCTCGAAAGGCGAAATCGCAACCTGCGGCCGTTTAACGCGCTAGTGAATCCTCCGGCGAAGAACTCGCGATCGTAAGCCGAAAAGAGCAAGTCGAGGTCGTCCGGGTGAATGGACCCAAAGTTCGGCTGCACCACGTAACGCGAGTGGCTAAGCAGGTTATCGTGAATGCTCCGGGCGCGTTCGGCGATAGAGGATTCGGGCAAGGTCGTGGACAGCAGCGTTTCGGCGAAAGCGAGCGGCGACATTCAAATACTGTACCGCGATGCTATGATCGGGCCAGCGCCGACAGGCAACTGCGGCGACTCTCAGCGGATCTTCATTAGTTCGAGGACTTGATCGTTATTGACAGGTACCAACGCCATGCCGAACGACTCTATTACCACTAAACATTTTCTTCAAGCCAAGACCGCCAAGCGCAAGCTGTCGATGGTGACGTGTTACGACTACACCTTTGCCCGGCTGCTTTCGCAATCTCCCATCGAAGGGATTCTCGTCGGCGACAGCGCCGCGATGGTGATGCACGGTCATCCCACCACGGTCACCGCCACCATCGAGATGATGCGCATTCATACCGAGGCCGTGGCGCGCGGCGCGGGCGGCAAACTCGTCGTGGCCGACATGCCGTTTCTTTCCTACCGCAAGGGGCTTACCGCCGCACTCGACGCCGCTCACATCCTGATGAGCGCAGGCGCCAGTGCGGTGAAACTCGAAGGAGTCGACGGGCATGAGGACGTCGTTCAGCGCTTGGTTGAAAGCGGAATCCCGGTGATGGGCCACGTAGGGCTGCAGCCGCAGTCGGTTCACGCCTATGGCGGCTATCGAATTCAAGGCCGCAATAGCGAAGCCGCGCGGGCCATTGTGCGTGCGGCGCATAAGCTCGAAGAATTGGGCGCGTTCTCGGTCGTCCTTGAATGCATCCCCGCCCCGCTAGCGACGGAAATTACCGCCGCACTTCACATTCCGTCAATTGGCATTGGCGCAGGCTCCGGCTGTGACGGGCAGATTCTTGTGCTTCAGGATCTGCTCGGCTTGAACAACGATTTCAAACCGAAGTTTGTCCGGCGTTTCGGCGACGCCTCCCGCAGCGTGCTCGACGCGTTCGCGCAGTATGGCGAAGCCGTTAGAACGGGCGCCTTCCCGGCGGCGGTTGAGAGCTACGAATGAGCGGGGCGATTCAAGTCTGGGATACTCTGCCGGCTTGGTTCGGGCGCCGCGCCTCGATCGAAGGCAAGAGCGTCGGCTTCGTACCGACAATGGGTGCGTTGCACACTGGGCATGCCTCACTGGTGGAACGCTGCCGCCGCGAGAACGACGTCGTGGTCGTGAGCATATTCGTGAATCCATCGCAGTTCAACGACCCGAAAGATCTGGATCGATATCCACGCACTTTCGACGAAGATTGCGCGCTGCTTGCCAGCCTGGGCGTAGACGATATCCTCGCCGCGCCTGCCCATGAGTTCTACCCGCGCGGTTATCGCTACCGCATCGAGTCCGAAACCGCAGCCAGCTTGATGGAAGGCGCGCGCCGGCCTGGTTTCCTACAGGGCGTGATGACCATCGTCTTGAAGCTGCTGAACCTCGTGCGCCCCGGCCGTGCGTACTTTGGCGAGAAGGATTTCCAGCAGCTCAGAACTGTCGGCGAGATGGTGCAGGAATTTTTCGTCCCCACCGAAATCGTGGGATGCCCGACGATTCGCACCGAGACCGGTCTCGCCGAAAGTTCGCGTAACCGTCTGCTTTCGCCTGAAGGCCGCGAACGCGCCGCTTGGATCTATCGTGTACTTACCACCGCCGCGACGTCCGCCGAAGCCGCGGCGCTCCTCGAACAAAACGGGTTCAAGGTGGAATATGTCGAGGAGCATTGGGGCCGCCGCCTCGCCGCCGCCTATCTTGAGGGCATTCGCCTGATCGACAACGTCCCCGCCCCGAAGTAAAGTCATGCTTCTTTGCATCGATGTCGGCAACTCACAGATCTTCGGCGGCGTGTACGCAGGCGAGGAACTCCGCGTTACGTTTCGTCGCACCTCGAACGTGCGCGCGTCCTCGGACGAATTCGGCACTTTCTTCCGTGCCGTGCTGCGGGAAAACGGAGTGGCGCCCAACGATGTAGATGCGGCGGCGATTTGTTCGGTCGTGCCCGACGTTGTCCATTCGCTGCGCAACTGCTTCCGGAAGTACTTTCGCTTGGATCCTTTCCTCTTGCAACCGGGGGCCAAGACCGGTCTGAAGATTCGCTACCGCAACCCGCTTGAAGTAGGCGCCGACAAAATCGCCAACGCGATTGGAGCCGTGGCCGAGTTCCCCGCCCGCAACCTGCTGATCGTGGATTTCGGTACGGCGACAACCATCTGCGCGGTTACCGCCGGCAAGGAGTATCTGGGCGGAGTGATCACGCCCGGCATTCATACGTCGATGGCCGCATTGGAATCCAATACGGCGCGCCTGCCCATGGTTGAGATCGTGCGGCCGGCCGAGGTATTGGGACGCTCGACGATTGAGAGCATTCAATCCGGGCTTTACCATGGCACGCTCGCCACCGTACGGTCGCTGCTGGCGTCCATCACGCAGGAGCATTTCGCCGGCGACAAGCCGGTAGTGCTGGGCACTGGCGGCTTTGGCAGACTCTTCGAGGAAGAGGGACTGTTCGATGCGTTCGTGCCTGAGCTGTCGCTCATCGGGCTGCGCCGGGCGGCCAGCTTGGCGCAACCTAAGGAACAGTGAATTAGGGCCGTTTTCGCCGTTCCTCTTGCTGGCCTTTGCAGACGGAGTCTGGTAATCTGCCAGTGAACCGGCGTGATGGAAACAAACCCTTCAGGACTCGAAATCACGGATCTGCTCCGGAGGATGCGGTCCGGTGAAACTTCGGCGCTCGATCAGCTTATGCCGGTGGTGTATCGCGAACTGAAAAGCTCGCTGCGGGACACCTCCGACGTGAAGGCGGCGCGGCACCCGAAACGACGGAGCTGGTTCATGAAACTTTCCTCCGCCTGTCGGGCGGCCACCTGCCCGATTTTGAAAACCGCGCCCACTTCTTCGGGATCGCGTCACGCCTGATGCGTCAGGTGTTGGTGGACGCCAGCCGATCGCGGAGTGCGGGAAAGAGAAGCGGTTTGAAGTGCGCCTCCCGCGGCCGGGGACCTCCCCGCCGGCGATGGCTCGGATTGTCTTGCCGTTCATGATGCCCTCGAGAAATTGGAGTCCGAAGACGTACGGAAGGCGCGGCTGGTCGAGATGCGCTTCTTTGGCGGAATGAACAGCCGAGGTCTGCTATCGCGTTAGACCTGCCGGTTCATGTGGTCCGGCAGCAATTGCGTCTCGCCCAAGCCTGGCTGCGGCGGGAGCTTTCCACATGAAACAGGAAGTGGAAAGTTTGTTTACCTTGCTTTCCGACGCCGATGCCGCCACCCGTGAGCGCTATTGGCGGCATCACGAGGTCCCCGAAGAGGTGCGCCGCGAAGTGGAATCGCTTGCTCGCCTTCGATCCCGGTTCTGCCACAGCCCTTCAGGCCGAAGTCGAATCGATCCGGCGATCGGTTGCCGCCCCGGCCGAAGACTGGCGGGGCCAACGCTGCGGCCCTTACGTTCTTACCGAAGTCGCGGGGCGCGGAGGCATGGGTGTCGTGTACCGCGCAGAACGTGCCGATGGCGAAGTGAAGCAATCGGCGGCGATCAAGCTGCACCCGCCGGGCTCGACGAGCCTTGTGCGCGCACGGTGTTCCTCAGAGAACGCCAGATTCTGGCCGGGCTCGAGCATCCCGCTATCGCTCGTCTGCTCGACGCGGGTCATCTGGGCAATGGCCGGCCGTATCTGGTGATGGAGTTCGTCGACGGCCGGCCGATCGACGAGTACGCCCGCGAGTTGCGCGTTGATGAAAAAGTCTGCCACGCCGTCGCCTACGCACACGCCAACCTGGTCGTGCATCGCGACCTGAAGCCATCGAATATTCTCGTCAACCGGAAAGGCGAAACCAAGCTGCTCGATTTCGGGATCGCGCGCATTCTCGACGTGAGCAACACGGGCGTGACGCAGGAACTGCGTTTGACACCGGACTACGCCAGTCCCGAGCAGTAAGAGGCGAAGCGCCGACGACGGCGACCGATGTACATTCCCTTGGAGCGGTGTTGTATCGGTTGCTCACCGGGCACAAGGTGCATCGCTTTGAATCGCGCTCGTCCGCCGCGATTGAAGCGGCGATCTGCCAAGCCGGCGTTGTGCGGCCCAGCCAGCACGTGGCCGCTCTGCGCGGCGATCTCGAAACCACTCTGATGAGGTCGTTGCGCAAGGAACCGCGTGAACGCTATGCCTCCGTCGACAAGCTGGCTGAAGACGTGGATGCCTATCTGCATCTGCCTCCGATCCAGGCTCGCGCGGGAGAGTTCGGGTACGCGGCACGCAAGTTCGTGCGGCGATGCCCGGTGCTACTTCTTAGCCTTGAGTTTCTGTTCGGCTAAATTCTCAAGGTAGGCCTTCTCACGGTCGGCGATGTAGACGCGGTAGCCGTCAGGGTCGATGAACGGATTCCCTGCCCCGCCCTTTTTGAGCTTCTCGTGTTTTTCGATCATCCCGTAGTAAAGGCCATGAGCCCCTAGAAAGATGTCGGCCTTGAGACTTTTCCAGATCGCGAAACTCTTGGCGTAGTCTTCGGCGATGCCGGGATACTTGAAGTTGTTGACCAGTTGGTAGCCCGGGTTGACGTTGGGGCTTCCCACCACTACGGCTAGCAATTCCCTGCCCTGGTCCCGAACCTTCATGGTCCAGGTCGCACAGCCGCGGGTATGGCCAGGAGTGTGGCGCGCCGTCAACGTGGTTCCGCCGAGTATAACTTCGTCGCCGTCCTTCAGCACGCGATCCACCTTGGAGGGTTTCCAACCTTTGTTTGTGTATTGGAAATCGCCTTGTCCGCCGGATTCGATGATGCCTTCGTCGCCTTGCATGACCATGACTTTGGCGGCTGTCAGTTCTTTAACCAGGGCCGTTCCTTCGGCGTGATCGTTGTGAGCATGGCTGGTCAGAAGGATCTTGATGTCGGTGAATTTGAACCCAAGTTGCTCGACTGCCTTGCGGATGAGAGGGACCGTGCGGTCAAAACTGGCGTTGATCAGGATGTGACCTTGAGGCGTCGCGATCAGGTAGGACGACAACCCCTGAGAGCCCACGTAATAAAGGTTGCCCGCGACTTTATGTGGCGGGAACGGCGTGTCCCAATCGTTATTACTCTGCGCTAAAAGCAGCGTTGGAAGCGCCAGGCCCAGAAGGATGCGGCTGTGATGGCTCATTCCCGCTACTTTATCAAGAGCTTGGCGCGTGTCAGGCGCGATGGCAAACCTTGCACGCTTGCTTGTGGCGCGAGACGGTTGAGACCAGAGCCCAACTGCGGCCTTGATGGCTCCATTCGGATACGGCCAGCCGCCCAGCCTGTGCCGTGTGTACTTGTTTGCCAGCGGTGGGCGGCGAAACATCGTCGGGCGCGAGCTTTGAGACAACCGTGACCGGTTCCCCTTCGACCAGGAAGCGCTGGATTGTGTAGTCGCTCGTCAAGGTTAGATCCGCCGACGACGCCAGGTGCAGTTTGAGTGCAGCCGTAGTAATAGTTGAAAGGGACGGTTGCTGGGCGCGGAGATAGAGGACGCCGCCACTCAAAAGAGCGGTTAGCGCGGCCGCCATCAGCAGGGTCTTGGGCCAGAATGCCGGGGCAAGCGGACGGGAAGCCGGTAGCGCGGCGTCCACTCTGGACCATAAGTCGGCGGGGGCTGCCGTCGGTTTGAGTGCGGACGCCAAGCGTGTTTCCAGTGAGTGGGGCATTTCGGTCAGGCTCCTTCCTTGAGGTGTTCGAGTCGCGCGGCCAGTTCCTTGTGAGCGCGGTTGAGGCGTGAAGCGATCGTTCCGGCTGGGCAACCGAGGACCGCCGCTATTTGCTCGTAAGAAAGCCCTTCGGTGTAGCGGAGAACGACGGGCATACGTAGTTCTTCCGGCAATTGGGCCACGGTGTGTTGGACTTGGCGCGACACCTGATTGCGTTGCGCCTGTTCGGTAGCCAGATCTTGCGGCGTGGGAAGCTCGCTGGCATCGAGCGCTACCAATCTTCGTTGCTTGCGATGCCGGTCGTGGCAGCAGTTGGCAACCATCCGGAAGAGCCAGGTTTCAAAGGCCGATTCGCCGCGGAAAGTGGCCAGGCTTGAGAATAGTT